>JABABH010000132.1 GCA_014238325.1 Coxiellaceae bacterium
CGTGGAAAAGTCTTTACAAAGCTCATCCGTGAAATCACGGTCGCTGCACAACAAGGTGGCGAAGATCCTGGCCATAACCCACGTTTACGAACTGCCATAGACAAGGCCTTTTCGGCTAATATGACCAAAGATACCATTCATCGCGCCATCAAACGAGGCGTCGGTGCACATCGTGGTAACCAATTGATGGAAATTCGCTATGAAGGTTATGGGCCCTATGGCGTTGCTATCATCGTTGACTGCCTCACTGATAATAAAAATCGTACAGTTGGGGAAGTACGTCATGTCTTTAGTCAATATGGTGGACAACTAGGAACCAGTGGCTCTGTCGCGTATTTATTTCATCCCCGTGGTCTACTCACCTTCTCAAATGATGAAAAGGAAGATGTCATTATAGAAATCGCTCTCGATGCCGGCGCCTATGACGTCTGTCATCACGAAGATCATAGCATTGACGTCATCACTGACACCGCATCATTTGAACTCATCCAACAAAAAATGATAGAGGCTGATCTGAGGCCGGAACATAGTGAATGCACCTTATTACCCGATAGACAGATTAGCCTTGATCCAGAACAAACCGATACCATATTACAGTTGATCGATAAGCTAGAAGACCTCGATGATGTGCAAGTCATCTATACTAATGCCCATTAATCCAACTCATCTCTGTCTATGCATCAGCCAAGCCGCTTATTTGATCATCCTATTACCCCTCGACTACTCCATGCCTACCATAACCGCCATAATAATACACAGCATACGCCATCTCGATGATTTAAGATTGAAAAACTGCGACATCTACTCTAGTATAAACAGGTAAGTAGACCTCACGATGATTTGAAAGATTCATTCGTGAGCATAAAATTAATATAGACTACGATAGGCCCAAATAAGGAGTCAATATTCATGAAATATATGCGTTTTCTTCAAGTCATATTTCTGTGCTTGTCATTGTTCGCCTGTCAGAATGGAAAAATTCAAGGCAGCGGTAATATTACAACAGAAACGCATGATGATATTGCGTTATTTAATAATCTTAAGCTCAATGGTCCTTTTAAGGTCACGGTCGCGATTGGCGATACTAGCCAAAAACTCTCCATCACGGCTGATGATAATTTACAGTCCTATATTACGCATACCGTAAAAGATGGTACCTTAAGCTTAGCTATCCGTGGCGGACGCAACCTGAGTCCAAGCAAAGAGATTGAGATCATGATCAATTTGAAGGAATTAGACAGCCTATATGCACAAAATTCTGTAGAAGCCAACGTGACTGGCTTACAGAATGATAGCTTTGAGTTAAATAGTGATGGTAACAGCCAAGTATTATTAGCTGGTAAATCAGAAGCTGCTTCTTTCACATTAGGTGAATCCGCCAATTTGGATGCTCGGAATTTGATTGTCCAAGATCTCACGGTAGAAGTCTCTGGCAATGCTCAAGATCAAGTCTATGCAGCTCAGAAATTAACCGCAAAGATTTCCGGCGGCAATACCGTTTACTATGGTAATCCATCGGTCGTGAATCGCACACAAACGACAGGCCAATTCCAAAAAGGCGAAGAAGAGCCAGCTACACCTCCAACTTCTAACCTCATAAATACCCCCGATACTACCGACAACGATCATACTCAAATCACGCCAACGACTACTGAGGATCATACTGCTACAACAAGCCCTGCTGCGAAGACGGAAAAACAGGATCAATCCACCAGCACACCGCCCGCTGCTTCTGGAAAAACCTCAACTCATCCCAATGCTCAAAATAGCAATGGTAGCAATGGTAGCAATGGTAGCAATGGTAGCAATGGTAGCAATGGTAGCAATGGTGATAATAGCACGGGACATTCTAGCAGCCAGGATAAAAGCTGGAATAGCAATCCCAATAACAATAATAACAACTGGAATAATGCGAATCGTAGGCAATGGGATGGCAATCAACAACCTTCAGGCAACCCGAATAGCCCAGATAATGGCTCTTCTGCTTATCCTAATGAATCATCCTATCACTCGAACCTGACAACGGCAGGAAAAGCTTCCCATCCCTCTCTGAATAATTCACAAGCTTCGTATCCAGCACAGACGGCACATTAAGAAGCGTAGAGCACACACGATCAAAAACAAGCCACGAATTTTTAAGAGCGCCCACCCAGGCGCTCTTAATTGATCGCAGAGCCAAATCAGGTACTTCTCCCTCAAAAATTGTCCCATGAGATGAAAATTTGAGACTTATACATAGCATTTTTCTATAAAGCTTGGCATGATAATGCTCTTCTTTTTTTCTATGAGCTATGATCATGACAG
>JABABH010000133.1 GCA_014238325.1 Coxiellaceae bacterium
CGTATATCAATCGTGCTAAAGTCGTTTGCTTACTTTTTTGAATGGCTGCTAATAAATTATGCACGGACTGCTCACCCATGCGTGGTAATTGCAGCAAGTCCGATGATTGTAATTGGTAAAGGTCGCCTACATCTTTTAATAATCCTTCTTGCACCAGTATACGAATCCATTGTTCACCCAAACCTTGAATATTTATAGCACGCTTAGAGGCAAAATGACGAATCGCCGCGGATAATTGAGCCGGACAATATAACCCTCCCACACAACGCGCAATAGCCTCACCTTCTGGTTTGATAATGGCAGCTCCACAGACAGGGCAATGTTTTGGCACGGAGATAAGGGCAGCATGAAGAGGGCGCGCTGATAAGATAGGTGCTGATATTTCAGGAATCACATCTCCTGCACGACGCACCAAGACTGTATCACCAACTCGAATATCTTTACGCACGAGCTCATCAAAATTATGTAAGCTTGCATGAGTAATCGTCGCACCCGCAACGTGCACAGGAGACAGCCTTGCCACAGGAGTCACTGCACCTGTACGCCCTACTTGCAAATCAATAGCCTCCACGATCGTCAGCTGTTCTTCCATAGGAAACTTAAAAGCAATGGCCCATCGTGGAGCACGAGACACAAAACCGAGAGAAGCTTGTTTTTTAAAAGCATTGACTTTATAAACAACACCATCAATATCAAAGGGCAACTGATGCCGTCGTTTTAAAATATCGTGATAATAAGCTAAACATTGTTCCATACTCTTCGCGACAACGATATCTGCTGGCACCAAAAAACCCCATGACTTTAAGCGTCCTAGCACTTCAGCTTGATTCTTCAGATGTTGCTTATCTGGATGACCCATAAAATATGCATAAAAAATCAAAGGGCGTTTTGCCGTCATGCGCGGATCTAATTGCCTTAAGCTCCCAGAAGCAGCATTACGTGGATTCACAAAAACTTTCTCACCCTGTTGACTGGCTTGCTTATTAAAGCGCATAAATCCAGCTCGTGGCATGAGCACTTCACCACGCACTTCTAGCTCATCAGGATAGTCACCGTATAACTGTAATGGAATACTGGGAATGGTACGAGCATTTTGAGTCACCGCTTCCCCCTCTACACCATCCCCGCGTGTGGCCGCACACACCAAGGCACCTTGCTCATATCGCAAACTTAAGGACACGCCATCCAGCTTGAGTTCGCACATGTATTCGATAGCTTCAGATGGCATATTCAAGCGTTGCACAACACGGCGATAAAAAGCTTGGAAGCCCTCTTCATCAAAGACATTATCCAGAGAAAGCATGGGCAATTGATGCCGAACGCTATCAAATGCCTTGAGGGGCGTTGCCCCCACACGCTGAGTAGGTGACGTGGGAATGATATATTCTGGGTACTTCTGCTCTAATTCTATTAAAGCTTGGAATAATTGATCATACTTCGTATCTGAAATAATCGGCTCTGATAAAATATAATAATGATAGTTATGCTGATGAATTTCCTCTCTGAGTTGATGCATTTTTTTTAGCATGCTTGAAGAGGCTACCATAACATACTATCAGCCGAACCTTTAAACATGAAGACAAGCCTCAAACGTCGACTTGATCAGGGACACCGAGCTCGGACGGCTCAGAGATAGGCTTTCCTTGCAGCAGTTCATGACGCATCGCCTGCACTTTCTCTTCTTGCAATAACTGATGCTGATCATCCCATATCTCCCCTCCCAAATCTTGGCTCAACTGCCAGGCTACTTCAAGCATACTATTCAAGACGGTCAAGGCTGGGGCTGACGCATTAGTGGAGGGTACCATAAACAAAGTGAGCCCTGGACACGTATATTGTCCCATTTGTGGCAAGATAAAGGTTCCAGGTTGATGCACCGATGCAAGACTAAACCATATAGGACCGTCTTCGGTTCCTGATTTTGCATAACGATGAAAAATATTTTTGGGGCCATAACGCAAACCACGAACTAATAAAGCTTGTAATAGAGCATATCCACCATAAGGCTGCTCCGGAGGTGCCATGAGATACAAGATCATAATCTTAGGCATGTTATGGGGCAATAAAGTCGGCTTGCTTGCCTCAAATGTGTCCGTCTCGAGTGTAATTATCTCTGGAGTGGTATCCGCCATGGCTACTTTTTTATCGCCTTTGGCATGAGAGGCCCTGTCATCAGTTTGATCCTGTGGCAACGGTTTCAAACGGAAACGAGCATAGCACGCTGACAAAGAATAACGCCAACGGCGAGTCGCTTGATACGAAGGTCGAGTGAAAGCCCATCGTACCAAACCCGTTACGATGACCATCACACCTAAAATAATTAATATACTCATTATAGCTGACCACTGATTACGCTATAGTATTATACCCATCCCACTTCAAG
>JABABH010000134.1 GCA_014238325.1 Coxiellaceae bacterium
AAAATTTAGTATGACGCATGAACAAATTGTGGGCCGGTTGGATGATTCCGAGCGCTGGTCACGAACATGCTTAGACTTTTAAATTTGACTCAGCCTATACAAGATATGTTAATCCAAAAAAAGATTGATGTGGGTCATGCTAGAGTGCTTGTGGTGTTTATGCCAGAAGAGCAAGAAACGATGGCTAATACTATGGTTGTAAAAAAAATGTCTGTTAGAGCAGCTAAGAGGTTCACGCAAATAAAAAGACAGGCTAAGGAAATTCAAGGGAAAACGAACACAACCACACCCAAGCTGCGATAGCTGAGCAGAAAATATGAGCAAAAAATTATCAATCAAGGTCGCGATAGCCTTATCAGAAACAGGTTTTAGTAAGATAGTTATTCATATCGACCCAGCTGATGGGATTGAATGGCCGATTGAAATTTTGTAACGTATGATGTAGAAAAGTAGCGATGTAGCACGAGGTCAGCACTTCGGATTCACCAGTAAGATGGTCTTGCCGTCACGTCTTATCTCTTTGAGGTAATCGTGCTCTGATAGTATTTGAACAGCGCAATCTCGACACTTTTTTGCACGGATTGGCCCATATTGCTGAAGATATCTGGGTGAAGTTTCAGTTAATCCTTTGTCGCGAATCCATTGGAGTAATCTTATAGCATCTTGCTGTCGGACAGTTTGTGGAGTTTCACCTAGGATAATTTTAATTTCTAGTAAATGCCAATAGATAATTTCAGCAGCGTTATCAATATATTCAGCACTGATTTCACTGGTCTTGCCATCAAATAAATGGAAGAGGGCAGCAAGCCGAACAACATTTTCTGCTGACTTGCTTGCGAAATCTTTAATGGATGACCATTGATGAGCATTTTTTAAGCCAGTTTCTATTTTATTAAAAAATGAGACCCAATTGATTTTTGCTTGGTGTGATAGTGTTAATGTCGGTAAATTATGGCATCCATTTTTATCGATTGACCATGAAGAATTTAGGCATGCTAATAATCTACTATGGAACTCGGGAAGTGATGCTAAAGATTCTGGTGGCTCCTGATAATAGCGTGCACCCATGGAGCTTTCAGGATAGGCGACTAAGCTCCGTGCTAAAAAGCCACTCTGACGACTAATACCCCCATTTTTAGACAGCATTTGTTCTAAAATTATCGGCTGCATCATTAGGTTTACGGTTAATCGACGGTTGGCGACAGTAAAGCTTTTGGTGGTCTTTCGATGTGCAATAAAAGCTTTCCCATCCCAAAGTCGATTGAGTAGGGCAATAAATTTAGTCGCATTTTGTTGCATGCCATGCCCGCTCATGACGATGCCACCTTCGTCACTCCACAATGAGGCGCTGGGCCAACCGTGTGCAATATGAGAAGCGAGCGCTTCTTGCGTTGCGTCTTCAAAAAATAGTACTGGCAGCAAGGGTACATCCGGTTTATTAGCCACTAACTCGATTAACATTTGGCGTAATATTTTGGTATTCTTGCCCACGAGAGAACTTCTTCTAATTTGTGAAAGTAGACCTTCTCTTTCGACCTTCCATGCGTGATATACCGTTTGAGCTATCCTGACTTCAGGGCCTAACTTGTCCCTGGTTTGTAGTTGCCATTCACGGATAGCTTGGCTAAATGCATAATCGGCAGCGCTTTTGCGCTCACCAGAATTGGCAACAACTAAAAAGTATAAAGAAACCGGACTCACAAGCATTCTGTCGCGAGCGACATTCCCTAGTGTTTGGCAAGCTAAGGAAACATTCGCTAATGCACTACAAGCAATTAGAGGTAAGGGTTGTTGACCATATTGCTGATACGCGGATATTGCGTTTTGAATGATTGGAGGTAGGGCATACAAAGGATAGGGTATATTGTTTTTAGTTTCTGGAATGATAGAAATTGGTTTTGACCAAAAAACTTCCAATTCATGCACGGGAAGTGAGCTGGTTGTGGTGATTGGTGATTCCAGTCGGATTGCTGTCATGTCAAGTCATCCTAAAAATTAACAATTGACTTCACCTTACCTGATGTAGCAGAATGTAGCAATCATAATGCTTGCGTGAGGCTCCAAAGATAAAAAAATTGGACTCATTGATCTGGGTAAAATGGGTTCAGTAATAAACACCTGTATTGTAGAGGGGCGTTGTTGCGTAAAGAAATTTTAGTGCAATGATGTT
>JABABH010000135.1 GCA_014238325.1 Coxiellaceae bacterium
AAAACAACTTCTTTCCTCTCGGATAAGCTCGATCCAAAAAAAGCAAGATTTTGTCTTATATTCGCTAAGATATTACCATGCGTGAGCATGGCCCCTTTAGGCACACCTTGTACACCACTGGTATATTGTAGTAATGCCATATCTTCTTGCTTGATGCTGACTTTCTTTAAAGATAATTGAGCGCCTTTCTTCAAGCTTTGTTTAAAAGAGATAGCTTGCCGGATGGATAATTTGGAAAATTTGTGCTGAATATAACGATGCCACACATGCATCATCGTTCCCTTCCAACAGCCTAAGCAGTCTCCAAGACCTGTCAAAATAACCTGTTTCAGAGGTGTATCAACTAGAATTTCTTCTAAAACAGACGCAGTATTTTCCAAGATGATCGCCGCTTTGACACCCGCATCTTGTAATGGATGTAATAATTCGCGTGAAGTATAAAATGGGTTGAGTGGAACGACGATTAATCCGGCTAATAAGGCCCCGAACAAAGCAATCGGAAACTGTAGCATATTCGGTAAAATAATCGCGAAACGATCACCTGGATTCAATTGCAATTCCTGCTGCAAGAAAGCAGCAAAATAACGCGCTTGTTGGCGAATATCAGCATAAGTTTTATCAACACCTGCTTGACTAAAAAAACAATGTTGACTAAATTTTTCACAATATTGTTCAAACACGTCAGGAATGGACCTGAGATCTTTCAGGTCAAGATGATGAGGCACTCCGATCGGATAATGCTCTAACCAAATTTTCTTCATCAACCCTGATATCCTACTATAGTGAAACTAAATCCTCTAAAGAGAAATCATCGACATGAATCACTGACATACGCCATTGATAAGCTTTCAGCACTTGTTGCTTTTCATCCTCTGTGAGAATATGAGCTTCTGCTGCAGCGATGATCATGTCTTCAAAAGGGGCAGTTTTAATCAATTGCGCACGCGCGGCACGGTATACTTTTTTTTCTAAAGCTTGCGCCGCTATAATATGCTTGAAAGCTATCGACAATTCCCCTATCGTATGAGCAGAATTAGGTTCAATATAAGCGGATTGAGATAAATATTCACGTATATGCGTAGGATTTAATGAGGCATCAGCAATCTGCTCACCTATATCATCACTGGGACGTACCTGCCACTTTCCCCATGGAAAAATCATTCTATAGAGACAGCGACCCAATCCAGGCTTGGGCATATTACGTAATAGTGCATGAAGGCTTTCTTGACAATGATAAAACACATGATCGCAAGCCCAGCGTACAAAACATAAGGCTTCTTCTTGTAAAATCTGCTTTTCGAAAGACTCGTAATATTTCATCACCGCTGATGCAATATATAAGTAGCTCAAGGTATCCGCTAGACGCGCCGATAATTTTTCTTCTTGCTTAAACCTTTTTCCCAATACTACAATCATGACATCTGAGATAAAGGAAAAAGCAGCTGAATAGCGCGATAATTGACGATAATAAGGTTTGAGTACGCCTCCAGGCGTACACGTGAGCTTACCATGACTTAACCCTAGTATCACCGTACGCACCATATTACTGAGAAAAAAACCCATGTGAGCAAACAAAGCACGATCGAATTTAGCTATTCCTTTTCGCTCATCCCGCTCATCTACGGCTGCAATCTGCTTTAATAAATAAGGATGACATCGCAATATACCTTGACCAAAGGTTACCATCGATCGCATTAAAATATTAGCACCTTCTACCGTCATGCTAATCGGCATCTCGATATAACTTTGTGCAATATAATTTTTAGGCCCCATGCAAATGCCTTTACCGCCATGCACATCCATCGCAGCATTCACAATGTGGCGACTCCATTCTGTCGTATAATATTTTGCGATCCCAGATGCCACAGCAGAGTGTATGCCTTGCTCCACCATACTCGTTGTGAAAGCACACAACCCTTCCATTAAAAATATATGGCCGCCGATATGAGCCAATGCTTCTTCCACACCTCCAAAGCGACCGATAGGCTGCCCAAATTGCTCACGTATCCGTGCATAAGCACTGGTGGCATAAAATAAACGCGTAGCACTACCTCGCACCATAGCGGGCAACGACAAGCCGCGACCCGAAGCCAGTGACTCCATTAACATATTCCAACCCTGACCTCTACGCTCAACACCACCAATAATCGCATCCACCGACATCAAAACATCTTTACCCTGAATAGGTCCGTTGGGAAAGGCACAATGCAAAGGAAAATGATAACGTCCTGACGTCACGCCCGGTGTTTTTGCAGGAATAAGGGCACAGGTAATGCCTATATAATCTCGATCGCCCAATAGATGATCAGGATCATAAAGCTTGAAGGCCAATCCAATCAAGGTTGCGATTGGCGATAGGGTAATATAACGTTTACTCCAGTTCAGTTTAATAGCTAATTGCTGCTGACCCGCCACCGTATGCTGAATAATCACACCCTGATCAATAATAGAACTGGCATCAGAGCCCGCCACGGGGCTCGTCAGGGCAAAGCAGGGAATCTCTTCTCCACTGGCTAATCGAGGTAAATAATAGTCTTTTTGTTCATCTAAACCATAATGCAATAATAACTCTGCGGGTCCTAAAGAATTCGGCACCGTCACAACGGTGGCCACTGCCGTACTGACACTCGAAATTTTTGTAATAATCTGAACATAATCAAAAGCAGAAAAGGCATGCCCACCATAAGTTTTAGGAATCATCAACCCAAAAAAATGATGTTTTTTCAAATACTGCCATATGGTCTCAGGTATCTTAAAATCACGCTGACTAATTTCCCAATCGTTAATCATGGCGCATAATGGACCGACAATATCCTGCAAAAAATGTCTCGCCTCTGCCGATAATTGACCCAAAGTCAGCTTGGCATAGCGATCCCAATTCGGCATGCCGCTAAAAATTTCACCTTCCCAACCGATATCGCCTACTATCAATGCGGCTTGCTCTGTAGTAGAAATAGATGGTTTAAGCTTTTTATAGAGGAAAAAAACGCGTTTTGAGATTAAAGCGGTACGCAACGGATAGCACGTCAAGGTTACGGCTAGAATAAGAAAAATGATCCACAGACTCACGATGGCCGCACTGGTCAACGTAGACGTCATGGAGACTATAATGAGGAAAGCACTGATCGCGCTCACCCAAACCAGCAAAGAAGCACGATTAAAGCATAGAATAACCGCAACCATGATGCCAACGATACAGAGGCTACCACCACCCATACACAGAATCCTTATCTGCCATGGACATACCCGTCCAGCGGGCCAAATCCAGCTATATTAACGAAGGCTTCTCGCCTACTATCCCGTACGCGTGCCTACGATTCCCTATTATCAATATAACACGAGTACGACTAGCAAAGGGGCAAGTAACATTAAAAAATTATCATCGACCCAACGAATATTTGGCCACTCTAATAAGACCGTCAAAGGCGCCATCAGACACCATAATAAGGGCGATGTTGGAAACCAATGACTGGATAAGCTCCAAATAAGCCACACCACGAGCACAGCAATACTGGCAATCCAATATTTTGGTAAGCGAGTTGCTCTTAATTCCCCCAATAAAGGGTCAGCCACAGCAGAAGCTGCAATAATCGGTACCGCATATCCTGGTCCCGGTGCTAACCACAACACGACACAAATACCCACAAATCCATAAGCTAAAGAAGATATAGCACGCTTCTCTAGCTGCCTCTGACCAAATATAATCCAGCCATATTTTAAACGTATACATTCGAGAACCATCATCATGATGAAAAGAATAAGCAACACGGCATGCTCTGATACGATCCAGTCCGTAAGATAAGGCCCATAACCGTAATATAACAATGGAATCAACAACATGCTGATATGACATAGGCGACGAAAGACATGCCCCTTCCAAGCTCCTATGGTATTCATATAATGCGACTGTTGAATCATGATGAACGAGGATTTGAGTGCGATGCCTGTCCTCTATCATGAGCAAGTTGCTCGTTTAATTCTCGAAATTCAGAGGTGTTGGCATAATTAGCTTTAAAAATAGCATAGGTTGAATGTGCCATCTGATCCAAATTTAATCGGTAATACGATTGAACGAGAATCGATAAAGCTTTAGGGACCGACTGGGTTCCCTGGTAATGCTGCACGACTACCACTGCTCTATTGGCTGCTGCTAGGTAGGCCTCTCGTTTGAAATAATAGGAAGCCACTAAAAGCTCATGGCGCGCCATCATATTCCGAATCAGTACCATGTAGCGACGCGACTCAGGTACGTAAGTGCTGTGAGGAAAGCGTTCCACTAACATTGAAAAAGAAGCAAACGATGACCGCAAACGGCTCACATCTCGCGCAGCTGGGTCAACCGCACTGGGTACAATATTCGATATCCAAGAACGCCCCGCACTAAAACCGATGAATCCTCGCATATAATAGGCATAATCGACATGCCGAGCATTAGGATATAATTTGATATATCGATCCGCCGCAATCATCGCCATATCCGTATTATCTGCCCTATAATAGGCATAAATAATTTCGAGCTGCGCTTGTTCTGAATGCGTCCCAAAAGGGTAGATGCCTTGTAAGGCTTCAAAATCCTTCGTCGCTTGGGAGTATCTCCCATCAGATAGGGCCTTTTCACCCATAGTATACAGTTGAGCTTCCCCCTTCCCTCGCATACCTTTAAAGGGATCTGCCGGCCCTTTACTACAACTTGCCAATATGAACCCCATACATGCTATCAGCATCATGGGCTTCATTCTATTTATCAGTCTATTATTTAATCTAAACATATATTCCTACCAGCAGTTTTCTACTTTGTCTCCCATTCATTTACGTTTGACACAGTTCTATGAACGCTCCCTCAAGCGCCTTATATCACCGCTATAAATGACGGTGTCTTGCGGCGCGTAGAATAAATCTCGCATCTTCCACAGAAGATCGGTATATTATATAACACTTTGACATATAAAACCTGCTCTTTGACATCATGCTTCGCCAGTCTGCTATGAATACGATGATTGAACTCCATGGTACGATAACCGAAGATCTCAAAAGTTTGCGCTTGGATCAAGCACTAGCACGTCTATTCCCAACCTACTCCCGCACACAACTGCAACACTGGATACGTGCAGACTATGTGAAACTAGATGGAAAAATATGCAACAATATCAGACAGATAGCTCTTGATCAAAAAAGCGTCAACATCACTGCTTACCTTGTCACACAGGAACATTGGGAAGCAGAGCCGATACCGCTCGACATACTCTATGAAGATGAGGATCTGTTCATTATCAATAAGCCCCCAGGACTGGTCGTCCATCCAGGTGCAGGCATACCCAATCGCACATTAGCCAATGCGCTACTGCATCACGCACCCGAACTCAAGACCGTACCGCGGGCAGGCCTCGTGCATCGCTTAGATAAAAACACCTCCGGCCTCCTCGTCGTAGCACGTCACTTATCAGCGCACCATGGACTCATCCAGCAAATGAAAAGCCGAGCAGTTATCCGTATATACGAAGCTCTAGTTTATGGACATCCAGCTGCGAGTGGCACCATTGATAAACCCATAGGTCGTCATCCTACTCACCGTACCAAGATGGCTATTGTTCAGCATGGTGGCAAGCCTGCTGTGACGCACTATCAAGTATTGAAGCATTATGCTGACTGTGCTCATATGCGTATTCGATTAGAAACAGGACGCACGCATCAAATCCGTGTTCACATGGCCGACATGCACCATCCTATTGTAGGAGATTCAACCTATCCATCATCTTCCATTGCTTATACGCATACTATGCCATCACCTGAAAAGCGAAGCACAACCTTCACACGACAAGCATTGCACGCGACAACACTAACATTAACACATCCCAACTCACATGAGCGGAGAACCTGGACAGCTCCTCTGCCTCCTGACATGGAAAAGCTAATAGCAACACTCTAAGCTTAAATAAAGCTAATATACCCATCCCACTTCAAGTGCATGCTTCGCATCTT
>JABABH010000136.1 GCA_014238325.1 Coxiellaceae bacterium
AGGGTTTGCTGCGGCTAAAACTTATGATTTAGAAGTGTGGATGCCAGGGCAAAATCGGTATCGCGAAATCTCTTCTTGTAGCAATTGTGAAGATTTTCAAGCTAGGCGTATGCGTATGCGTTTTCGAGATGCTGAATCGGGCCAATCTGAATATGTGCATACTTTGAATGGATCAGCCTTAGCAGTTGGACGTGCCTTTATTGCGGTGATTGAGAATTATCAGGAAGAAGATGGGCGCATCCGTATCCCAGTCATATTGCAGCCTTATATGAAGGGGCTTGAATACTTTTAGAAGAAAGAGACTTGGACGAGACCGTATGTTTGGCAGATAAAAGAAGCGCGGATAGAGGTCCATCCGCGCCCCAGAGGTATTAACCTTGACTGTATTTATGAAAGATTAGGCAAAATCTGGATCATGCCTTAGGGCCTTAGTATAGGCAAATACAAAACTGCCGCCTCCAATGGTTTTGAAAATTTTGCTAGCATCACGGGGAGCAATGGCGAAACATCCCCAGCTACGGCCCAATCGTCCTGCTCGTCTTAAAAAAGCAGGGGTGGCGTAAGCAGAGCGGTGGAACACGATATCTCGAACACGGACGTGATTATTGAGGCCTTTTTCTATACCGTCTATTCTGACGGATAATCCGTATTTCCCGTAATAATTCTCGCTAGCAATCATGGCACCGACGGAAGATTCGTGTGAATTGATCACATTGGAAAAGTGTCTGGCATAGAGCCCTCCGCTATTGTGCCCGTGTGTCACGAGTTCCGTGTACAATAGGTTGGGTTTATGGCGCATATCGATGACCCATAGTCGTTTTTGATTAGAAGGCTTATCAAAGTCTACTAAAGTCATAATGTGTTTTTTGACCTTGCCTTCGGATTCTGCCCATTTATAAGCTTTAAGTGATGTTCTGAGCGCATTGGCATTGACCCCTTCATGGACAAGTCTTCGAAAATTCTTTGGGCTCATGGTCTGCCCATAGGCTGCAGAGACCGCTAAAGATGCAAGTGATGTGGTTAATAAGGTGAATAATAATTTGATCATATGAAATACCTCCTACTTTCTTGAGATCGATCTTCCTCCACACACTGATGGCCCTGCCGTGGTGATATGAATGGCAGATGGCGATTGAGCTAGTGATTCCTACTAGGTGTGTCGTTGTGACGGCTTGAAGGAAGAGCATAGAACCATCCTACACTATTTCCTATAATTTGTCTAGTTTTTGAACAATAATAGTGTTTTTAAAGGTGGAATGGGGCATGAAATTATATGATAATTCATTGATTTTAAAAAGAAAAATAAGAATAGTTAGTGTTTTATGAGATCAGGGGGGTGAGCACTAGGCTCGCGCTTAAAAAAATGAAGAGCATTCTAAGAGTTTTGGCCTTATAATGCTCGGTTATGATGGAGAGATGGCAGAGCGGTTGAATGCGACGGTCTTGAAAACCGTTGAGGTGAACAGCCTCCCAGGGTTCGAATCCCTGTCTCTCCGCCATCGGATTGCCTATGCTACCCGAAAATTTAGTATACGTTTTTTTGATGGGGATAATTTTAGGAATGATAAATATTGTTTTGGTCGATGACCACCATATCGTTCGGGCAGGGTTAAAAAGAATATTAAGTGAAGTATCTGATTTCAAGGTGTTAGGCGAAGCAGCAACGGCTGAGGAAGCCTTGTCGCTCGTCCGACGATTGAAACCACATGTGGTGCTCATGGATATTAAAATGCCTGGTATGGGGGGGATTGAGGCTACTCGAAAATTATTAATGCAACATGCCTGCAAGGTCATTATTCTGACTTCTTGTAATAATGATTTGTACCCGCAAAAATTATTAAAGGTGGGGGCAGTCGGATACGTCACGAAAGCTGGTAGCTTGAAAGAAATGGTGCGGGCTATTCGCGCGGTCAATACAGGGCAGCGATATATCAGCCCAGAGATTGCGAGCCGTTTGGTTCTCAATCAGCTGGATGAACATGGTTACGATGGATCCTTTAAGCTCTTATCGGGCCGTGAATTGCAAGTTGTTTTGATGATCGTCAATGGTATGAGTGTGCACGATATTGCGGAACAACTGTCTTTGAGTACGAAGACCATCAATGGTTATCGCTATAAAATTTTTGAAAAATTATCCGTGCGTAACGATGTTGAACTCACCTTATTAGCTGTTTTGCACCGGCTAATTGATCCAGTAGATTTTAGCCCTAAAGGGCATAAATAAGGTCGTCGTATGCATAGGATGCTGAGAGATTAGCTCAAATTCAAGGATGTTGGGTATTGGTTATGCAAAATGATTATCGTCATTTTATTGCGACATTGTCCACCAAGCCTGGTATTTATCAAATGATCGATGCAAAAAAACGGGTCATTTATGTGGGTAAAGCACGTAATTTGCAAAAGCGCGTGGCGCAGTATTTTCACAAAAATTTGTCCCATAAGAATCGTGTGATGATGCAACAAGTACATCATATTGAAACGATCATGACGCAGCATGAAAATGAGGCTTTATTGTTAGAAGCCAACTTAATCAAAAAGTGGAAGCCTAAATATAATATCTTATTGCGGGATGATAAATCCTATCCTTATTTGTATTTAAGCTTAGAGCATCCGTTTCCACGTTTAGATCTCCATCGAGGTAGTACTCAAAAACCTGGTCGTTATTTCGGCCCTTATCCCAATGCAAAATCTATTCGAGAGAGTTTAAATCTGATTCAAAAGCTTTTTAAATTACGGCAGTGTAACGATGTATTTTTTTCAAATCGAACACGTCCCTGTTTGCAATATCAGATTAAACGTTGTACGGCCCCTTGTGTGGGCTACGTGGATCAACCGCAGTATGCTCAGCAAGTAGAAGATACGATCTTATTTTTGGAAGGGAAAGATGATGACATTATTCTTAGGTTGACAGCGAGAATGCAAAAGGCAGCAGATAGTTTAGATTATCTGCAAGCAGCTCATTACCGAAATCATATTGCTCAGTTGCGGCAATTACAGCAACATCAGATCGTGGCCTCTCCTCAGGGCAGTCTGGATATTATTGGTGCAAGCCAGCAACACCAAACTTTGTGTGTGTTGTTTTTATGGATTCGTGCAGGTCGTATGATTGGGAGTAAGCCTTTTTTCTTGCACTTACCCCGAGAAGTATCGCTTCCTGAGGCTTTCAATGAATTTCTACCGCAATATTATCTGAATAGAACACATCAGCAGGATAGCCCTCCTATCATTGCGACCACCTTTCGCATGCATGATCGTGAGTGGATGGAAAATTCCTTAGCTACAGCAGTTCAGCATCCGTTGAAGATTATCGACGAGATACAAAAGCCTTATAAGCTCTGGCAGCATATGGCTGAGATGAATGCAGAACAAGCGATACGTGAGCATTTGGCAGGCTATCACGCTGTAGTAGGGCAATTAGAGGCATTGCAGTCTGCGATAGCATGGCCTGATGTCATCTCACGCATTGAATGTTTTGATATCAGTCATACTATGGGAGAAGCCGCTATAGGTTCATGCGTTGTTTTTGGAAAGGAAGGTTTGCTTAAGCGAGAATATCGTCGTTTTTCTATGACGGGTATCACTCCTGGAGACGATTATGCTGCGATCAGGCAAGTAGTTGAGCGTCGATATACTCGTCTCAAATCAGAAGATGGACCTATTCCTGATCTTATATTCGTGGATGGGGGATTAGGCCAGTTAAAAGAGGCATCTGCTGTCTTAGCTGGGTTGCAGCTTACAGGATATGGGTTGATAGCTATATCAAAAGGAGAAAAGAGAAAGCCAGGATTAGAAACCCTATGGATAAAGGGACGTCGGTTGCCTCTGCACCTAGCGTCTGATGATCCTGCACTACATCTGATACAAAAGATTCGTGATGAGGCGCATCGTTTTGCGATTACGGCTCACCGTGCTAAGCGCCATAAAAAAAGAGTGGAGTCTCCATTGCAGGCGATCGCAGGCATTGGTATGAAACGACGTCAAAGTTTATTGCATTATTTTGGTGGGTTACAAGCCCTGCAACAGGCGAGCACAGAAGAAATCAGACGTGTACCTGGCATCAGCGAGGCATTAGCTCAGCTTATTTATCACAGCTTACATGGAAAATAGCAGACTGTCATTGAGGGAGAAACAAAAACCTCGATGGATAGCAACCATTGGTGCCCGGAGCCAGACTCGAACTGGCACGAGGTAACCCTCGAGGGATTTTAAGTCCCTTGCGTCTACCGTTCCGCCACCCGGGCTATTATCGTCGTTATAGTGTGAGCTGGAGGCTGGGGTCGGAATTGAACCGACGTCTACGGCTTTGCAGGCCGCTGCATAACCCCTTTGCTACCCCGCCAATATCATCTATGCTCGCTACCTATGCGTTACCATGGAGCGGGAAACGAGATTCGAACTCGCGACCCCAACCTTGGCAAGGTTGTGCTCTACCACTGAGCTATTCCCGCTAATACTTTAAAGTGTGGACAGAATCCATTCTCCACTAACGATTCAGACTACTGCGCAAGCTCGCTTTCTGTGCGAGTATCGATCTGCATTTCATCCAGTGGTTATTATTGCTGTTCATCTGATATTGTCAAGTGAGAGTTGTATTTATGTCAGGGCTATCCCATTCAAATTTTTTCACGAGGTTGAGTTGAGAATTTTTTCACCAGATGCTGGCTTAATCTTGATATTGAACCAAGTGTTCAATCTCTTTCAAGGAGAGATCTGTCACCTTCGAGACAAACCGTGGATCAGCTCCTTGCGCCAACATATTCTGCGCAATTTTCTGCTGAGCTTTCATTTCACCTTCAGAGCGACCTTCAGCGCGACCTTTGTTCAGGCCAATCCTCTCACCTTCAGAGCGACCTTCAGAGCGACCTTCAGAGCGACCTTCAGCACGACCTTTGCTCAGTCCGATTCTCTCACCTTTAGAGCGACCCTCAATGATACCTTTTTGGAACCCAGTTTGTTCGAGTTTTTCGGCGAGTGACATGATTTCTTCTCCCAGTGAAGCGGATACTTGGCTACTGATCATTTTAGCGACTTCCGCAGGATTTTCAAGATTCGATTGAAAGACATAGGCTAAGCTAGCTGAAACATATTCCTGAGCACCTGCCAGATACAAGCGTATGAAGAATGGGATGGATTCCTTGACAATCCTCGTAAAATTGGGTTTGCCGATGTGCTTTTGAAGGTAGGCTAGCATACCTAACCAGTGAAAGCCTTTCAGCTCTTCATCCGGAATCTGAGAGAGATCCACTAAAGCAAAGGGTTTCAGGAAGACCTGCTTGGCCAGATCACCTTGATCGCCAAATAAGTCAAAGAAATCCATGGAGTAAGGATAAGGTGTGTCTCCATTATAAAACACGAGGGGAACGACGACGGGCAGTCTCTTCGACTGCTTTTGTTTTAAATGGTACTCCATGATCCGTAACATATAGCGCATGAGTCGATAGGGCATCATCTTGTCAGGCTTTTTTTGATGTTCGACCAGTACATATAAATATCCCTTTTTCTGATGGCATTGGACTTCATACAAAATATCCGCTATCGATGCCCCTAAGGATTCATCAACAAAACTACTGTCTTGTAATTGCAGGGTCTTTAAATTGACGATCTCCGCTATCTCTTTGGGCAAGTATGCTTCAAAAAATTCTGTTGCTACTCGCACATCAGACATCGCAAAACGGAAATATTTATCATGAGGATTGTGAAGCTTTTTCATAAAAAATGACACATCAAGGCGTTATCTCCCATGATCAATAGATGCTGGTTTAATCTTGAATTTATCATGCAATCTTTGTTTAAGCGAATACTTTAGCGCCAATAATTGTAGCTACTTCCACAGGACGTTCAATACCGGGAAATAAATAAAGCTTTCAGATTAAAAATCGTATAGTGGATAATAGGCCCTATGCTCATGCAGGAATTTTAATGGGATAGCTCTGAGGATTAACTGTGGATTAAGTCTGACCATGCTGCGCGTAAATAAAGCAGCATGGTCCAAATGGTTAATATGGAAGCGATCCACAGCAATAGTCTACCACTGAGCAGTATCCAATCTGGCACACCAGGGAAATACGCAATTAATAGAATTAAGGCAATCATTTGGACGGCAGTTTTGATTTTTGCAATAAAATTGACGGAAATATTGGCTCGCTTTCCGATTTCGGCCATCCATTCTCGCAGTGCAGAAATACTGATCTCGCGGCAGATAATAATCGCGCTCGGGATCGCGAGATAACCCACATAATTGTGTGCGACGATAAAGACTAAGGCAGCAGCGACCAAGAGTTTATCAGCCACAGGGTCGAGGAAAGCCCCAAAATCAGTAGCTTGAGAGAGCATTCTGGCCAGATATCCATCTAGCCAATCCGTAATTGCGGCGAGAATAAAAATGGCAGCTGCGGTAGGATGGGCCCAACGATAAGGCAACAAATAGATCAGGGCAAATATCGGAATAGCGAGTAGTCGTAAACCTGTCAATATCATCGGGACATTGTATTTGTTCAAATCAATGGTCTGCTTTGATGGTTGTTAATATATTATTTTTTATGGCATGCGTGTGGATGCCGGCTTATTAAAATATATATGGTCAGGTGTAACTTGTCGATCTTTATTAGGAGCTATAGTGCAGGGGCTTGACATATGCTGTGCTGTTTTATATGGGTACAGAGGATTTTATGGTCTCTGGCAGAGAGGCCCTTTATGTTGTCTACTGGTGGACTATAGTGTATTTTTGTTCAGTGTCTGTATGATAGTCATCAAATAAAATTTCCTTAAGAGGGAGAAGAGTATATGGCCGATGGCATAGATACTGAGACTCGTTATGTATTGAAGGTAAGAATAGTGGGTGATAGTAGGACAGAGGTGACTGATTGGAATGATATAGACCTTCCTGCTAATCCCGAGGAGGGTTGGCCTATTATCATTCAGTCATTGAAGGATATCGTGAAAGACTTAGATGCTGAGCGACATGCTAACATGGAAAAGGGCCATATTTTTATCGGTCTATGTCGGAAGCATCAAAATTATGTGAAGGGTTGTAAAATTTGGGAGACGGTTAACCAGCAGATTTCTGTTTGTATAGGCTACCCTCTTGGCCCTTACTACATAAATCATTTGGTTTATAAGTATATGTCTAAGCAGTTTCGTGGCTTGATGTGTCAGAGAGATCCGCAAAGCGATTATTGGGACTATCCCGGTATTAGCTTTGATCGCTTTGCTGACCCTAATTGCTCAGCCGGGTGTGCTTGTTGCCCCAAATTTAAGGAGGAGTTTATTTTGCACTCCATTATCATTCTGATGGTAGCTGCTTGTTATGCAGGATACCAGTTCGTGCAAAATTTTGCTATTCAAAGCGATGCTTTGCAATCCGATGATGATCAGATGTATTGGACGAGCTCGAAGTTTCTATGGGGTAGCTTGTGCATGCTAAGTCTTGGGTCTGTGCTGGCGTTAGTAGGGGGCTATCCTGTTTTTTATTGGATAAAGACTTTTTTCAAAAATGATGAAGTATACAATAAACCTGGGCGATCTTTAGCTGACGGTAATGATAATGAGAAACTCTCCGATGCAAGCCCACCTCATTTTGTAGCTGACAGAAGTATGCCATCAGCTGAGGATGAGGAACTCTCCGATGAAAGCCTTTCTCATTTTGGTCTATCTTCACCGTAATATTATTATTGTATTGAGGGTAGGTCGCATGCAGCGCCCAAACTTAGGGCAGCTCAACAGTCATGTATTATACCGCTCGCGAATGAAGATGCGAAGTGGGTTATTGCGAGCGGTATATCTTTGTTTGGCTGGTGAAAAATAAATGTTCGCTCAGCCACTGAAGGGGACAATCGCGGTTCTCCCCTTCAGAATCCCCATCGCGATGAGTCACTTCAAGTGCATGCTTCGCATCTTGTCAGTGGGATGGGTATGGTGGACTCCAATAGCTGGACAGAAAATAGCTCCGAATAAGAGGTAATCGCCAACCCCCAAGATGCTATCATTAGCCTGTAGTACAGGCGGAAACGCCGATGACTGTATGGAACATCGTCTCTAGGCAGGCCGGAGCACGTGTTATATACAGCAGGGCAGTATGTCTTTTTTTCTCGCCGGAATGGGGTACCCAAAGAAGAGTATGATAGATTAGAAGCTTCTGGGGACGAGGGCGTGATGAAGTTTATGTTGGGTGTACGATGACTGAATAATAAACCAGTCAATCTTCTATGTGGCTGTTTGAAAAGGAGTATAGTATACTGACGCCCAATTTTCATGATCTGAAAGTCAACATATCTGTAAATTTTAGGAGACTATCCATGCATACCGAAATTATTGAATATCAAGAAGGCGGCGTTCACTTTGATGGTTATTTGGCTTATGAGGGAAGTGCGAGTGAACAACGCCCGGCTGTATTGGTGGGGCATGCTTGGAGTGGTCTGGATGAGTGGGTAGAAGAGCGAACGAGGGAGCTGGCAAAATTAGGCTATGTCGCTTTTGCATGGGATGTCTATGGACGTGGTAACCGACCGGCGGAGATGGACGCACGCAAAAAACTGATGCAGTCTTTAGTCGAGGATCGTGCACTATTGAGACGGCGATTATTTGCGGCTTTAGAGACTTGTCGTGATTTGCCGATGGTGGCATCGGAGTCTCTCGCTGCGATTGGGTTTTGTTTTGGTGGTTTATCGGCGCTAGATTTGGCTCGTGCAGGTGCGCCACTGAAAGGGGTGGTGAGTTTCCATGGCGCCTTAAAGCCCGCGATCGGTATTCCTAATGAGCGGATGGATGCCAAAATTTTAGTGCTACATGGACATGAGGACCCGATGATCCCCCCCCAAATGGTCATGGATTTTGAAAAGGAAATGGTAGATGCTGAAGTAGAGGATTGGCAAGTCCATGTTTTTAGTAATACTTATCATTCCTATACCATGCCCTCAGCGAATCGACCCGATATAGGTTTTATTTATAGTGAGCGCTCGACCCAGCGTTCTTGGAATATGATGCAGCATTTCTTGCAAGACGTTTTAAGTTGATTCATTTTGTTGTATTATTTTTATGCTCGGCGTACGTGGCCGTGTAGATGGTTGCGTATGGTTCATTGATCTGTTTTTGGCTCGCTTTATTGAGAGATTCGACTATGCCCTCGTGTCTGCGGCGTTCTATAGCTCAGTACTATTATTTATGAAGATGACTAACATAAAGAGATAATTATGATTATAGGTGTTCCTAAAGAAGTAAAAATAGAAGAATATCGAGTCGGTTTAACTCCAGATAGTGTGAGAGAGTTAGTCCAGCACCATCATCAGGTATTGGTTCAGCATCATGCTGGGATAGCGGTGAATTTTCAGGATGACGATTATGTCAAAGCAGGAGCTACCATTCTTGATTCAGCAGAAGCAATCTATGATCAGGCAGAGATGATTGTTAAAGTTAAAGAACCACAAGTCAGTGAATATACCTTGCTTAAAAAAGATCATCTTTTATTTACTTATCTACATTTAGCATCCGATCTGAAGCAAGCAGAAGCTTTGTTGGACTCAGGCTGTGTGGCGATTGCCTATGAAACCATTACGGCTAAAGAAGGAGGATTACCCTTATTGTCGCCGATGAGTCAAGTGGCTGGGCGTTTGGCTGTGCAGGCTGGTGCACACTGCTTAGAAAAATCCGCTGGAGGGAGTGGTATTTTGCTCGGCGGTGTACCGGGTGTGTATTCAGGTAAAGTGACGATTATTGGAGGGGGTGTGGTAGGGAGTAATGCGGCATTAATGGCTATGGGTAAAAATGCACAGGTGACAGTTTTAGATCGATCGTTGCCTCGTTTGTGTGAGCTGGATTTTCAATTCGGTGGTCGTTTGAATACGGTATTCTCAACTGAGGCGAGTATCGAGCAGTACGTAGTAGAAGCAGATTTAATTATTGGTTCGATTTTATTGCCAGGGCAAGTCGCACCTAAATTAGTGCCACGCAGCTTATTAAAATCGATGAAGCCAGGATCTGTGATGGTCGATGTGGCCATTGATCAAGGTGGATGCTTTGAGACGAGCCAGCAGACGACGCATAAATCTCCTACCTATTTGGTCGATGAGATTGTGCATTATTGTGTCTCTAATATGCCTGGTGTCGTGCCCCATACGTCGACTTTGGCGTTAAATAATGCTACTTTGCCTTTTGTAACGGCTTTAGCGGATAAAGGGTATCAGCGAGCTTTGTTGGATGATCCTTATTTTGTCCATGGTCTTAACGTATGTCATGGGCATATTACGCATGCTGGTGTGGCGCGTGGTTTAGCAAAGCCTTATGTAGCGCCTCATGCTCTTTTATCCATGTCGCCTGCTCAGTCTACGCTTGACTAGCTTATTATTTGTTATCGTAATTATTTCTTTTAGCAAGATCAGCAGCGGCTGCCTGCAAGAGTGGGGGGAGGTCTTCTTTTTTCATCATGACCTCTACCAGCCTTAATTGATGGGGCTTGTTGTTGATGGCTTCTAAAGCTGTGGCTAACTCGGTTTCTGTGCTGACTTTTGCAGTCCATGCGTTTTTTCCAAAGACATGAGGAAGTTTGCTATATTCCCACATTTGGATATCATTATATGGCATATTTTTTCCATGAATGGCGCGCTCTACTGTATAGCCATCATTATTAATGAGGAAAATAATGGGCGTTTTTTTCTGTCGAATCAGAGTGGATATTTCTTGAGCCGTTAATTGAAAAGATCCATCCCCAACAAATAAGATGGATTCTCTCTCGGGTGCAGCTAAAGTGGTGCCGAGTAGAGCGCCGACCGTATAGCCTATAGAAGCCCAGAGCACCTGATTGATATAGCTGCATCCTTCTGGTAGAGGGATAGATAGGGTGCCAAATGTACTGGTGCCTGTTTCAGCCAAAATAATTTGAGAGGGCTGAAGAAATAGACTGATTTGATTCCAAAATCGAGCTTGGGTGATCGGCTGATTTTTGGGAGTTAAGGAAGGATGGATGCGCTTATCCTCTTTCGCTGGATCATGAATAGACGCTAGTCTTTGCGTTAATGCTGGAATAAAATCAGAGAAATATAAGTCATGGTAGCGAGCATGCTGTAATTGTAAATAATGAGGATGTACTTCAATTTTATGGTGCTCAGTCAACTTTTCTGTAAAACCGCCGGTATTCAAATCAGAAAAAATGGGGCCAAACATGATCACACAATCCGATGATTCTACGCGAGCTTGGATGCCAGGGCTGCTTAAATTACCGCTGTATATGCCAAGGTATGGTTCACAAGATTCATCTAATATGGCCTTACCCATATGGGTGCTAGCGAAACTGATACCAGTTTTTTTGAAAAGTGCTTGAATCAGAGGAGTCATGTGATGACGGGCTGCACCAGCATCGACTATACCTATCGGATGCTTAGCGTTTTCGAGCATGCAAGCCGTTCTCTCGACCGCTTCTTGTAGGGCGTCGGGGTGAGAAGTAGGATACTCGAGTACAAGCGGAGCGATACTTTCTACATCTATCGTTGCGTTCACCACGTCTGTGGGTAACCCAATATAAACAGGTCTTTTGTATAACCATGCTGCCTTCAGTACTCTGTCGATCTCTTGGATAGCATTGCTGGGTGACAGCACTGTTTGAGCGACGGTGATGGGTGTGTACATATGTTTAAAGACATGAAGATTTCCATCGCCTAGACTATGATGCACAATTTTTTTCTGCTGGATGGTGGATCGTGCAGGTTCTCCCACAATATTGACGATAGGCACTTGTTCTGCATAAGCTCCTGCAATACCATTAATGGCGCTTAATTCACCTACGCCCGTGGTCGTGACCACGGCTGCTATTCCACGAATTCTGGCATAACCATCTGCTGCATAGGCAGCATTGAGTTCATTACAAGTCCCCACCCACTCAATACCCTTGTATTTTACAATCTCATCAAGGAAGCCTAAATTATAATCCCCTGGTACCCCAAAAATTTCTGAAATTTGCATGGATTGCAGGCGTTCTAATAAGTAAGATGCGACGGTGATTTTCATATATGGACTCCCTCGAGTGATGCGTTTTTATCCATTTCCATGGGATGGCTAGATGAGCCATTTGAGTGACGGGTTGATGGCTGCGCATACCTTTTTATTATAGAGCATGTCGCTTTATCCATCAGAGACGCTGCGCTATTTTTCTAGTATAGTGTTGAATGATGAAACCTCTTGCACTCTATATTGGTTGGCGCTATATCCGAGCCCAGCAGCGAACCCATTTTATTTCGTTTATTTCATTGGCTTCTATGCTCGGTATCGCATTGGGCGTGGCCGTATTGATTGTCGTGTTATCGGTGATGAATGGCTTTGATAGTCAAATCCGAACACGTTTTTTTTCGATTGCCCCGGAAGTCACGGTGATAGCTCCCCCCAAGTCTCATGCATCGGCATTACCCTTGACCCATCCGCAGAGGGATGCCATGGGGATAACCAATATTTCCTCTTTTATTAATGGATTAGGTTTATTGAAAAATGCAGATGGAGATGTCAGAGGGGTCAATATGTTAGGCGTAGACCCCTTAAAAGATCGACAGCTTGCTTTAATGCAACAGGCTATTACCCCAAAAAGGGCCGCAATGCAATTGTTGCCCGGTACCTATAGAGCCTTAA
>JABABH010000137.1 GCA_014238325.1 Coxiellaceae bacterium
AAGCCTAAGCCAAAAACAGAAACCTAATGATGTGTGACAACAGCTTTCATCCTTCAGATGGGAGCATATCTGGCAAAAAGACCAAAGGCAATTCTACAGGCTCATTAAACGTGACAATTTCCCATGCCAAACTACAAGCCAATAGCTTTTTCAATAAGCGACTATTTAAAGCATGACCTGATTTATAACCCGAAAACGCACCAATCACATTGTGTCCCAATAAATATAAATCACCAATCACATCCAGAATTTTATGTTTAACACATTCATCGGGATAACGTAGTCCATCTTGATTAAGAATTTTATACTCATCCAATACCACCGCATTATCCAAACTCGCACCCAAGGCTAAATTATTTTTTCTAATATACTCATAATCAGAAAGAAAGCCAAAAGTACGCGCACGTGCTACTTCCTTCGCATAGGACTGTTTTGAAAAATCGATCACCGCAGCTTGGTTGTTTTCATTTAATAAAGGATGCTGGAATGCAATTCTAAACTCTACTTTAAACCCTTCGTAGGGTTCAATCATAGCCGTTTTATCCCCATCCTGAACTTTTATTCGACGTTTAATACGAATAAATTTTTTCGGAGCAGCTTGCTCAATCACGCCAGCAGAGTGCAGAAGAAAAACGAATGGCCCAGCGCTCCCATCCATAATCGGTAATTCAGGGGAATTTAAATCAATATACAAATTATCAATGCCAAGACCTGCAATAGCAGATAGCAAATGCTCAACTGTCATTACCGAGATATTATCTTTCATTAAACCTGTCGACAAACTCGTTCGACCAATATACTCCACACGTGCAGGAATCTCTGGAATAGGGTCAGGCAGGTCAACGCGTCGAAAAATAATACCCGTATTAGGCAGTGCAGGACGAATAGTCAGTGAAACTTTCTCAGCACGATGTACCCCCAAACCTGTAGCGCTGATCGAATTCTTAATCGTTCGTTGCTTAATCATCCTCTCATAAAATCCTTAACTTATAAAATACAACGTTTTTCCGTAGCACAAGTCACGCCTATCCATCACATCCCATGAGCTCAGTACTAGCCCTACGCAATAAACGCATAGCTTTCCTCTCTCAAGATTTCAACACGACAAAGCTAAAATATGATTCCTGTCTCATTCCTAATGCTCTTCACGATCCTCAGTACGACGCAAAAAAGCTGGAATATCTAAGTACTCAAAATCTTTCTCTCGTTTTTCCGCAACCACAACAGCAGGTTGAGGCGTCTCTTGATTTCGCATATAAGCAGGGCGATTCAATTGCTGATAATCCAAGCTACCATCGTGCTTAACATGCTTCGCTACTTGTAAGGCAGCCATACCCCCAGTTTCTCGCGTGGTAGTTTTCTGTCCTAATCCAGTCACAACCACGGTGACACGCAATTCGTCCCCCATGGTAGCGTCAATGACCGTACCAATGACCACAGTGGCACCCTCGGAAGCAAAAGCTTTGACGACATCACCCACTTGTTCAAATTCACCAATAGACATATCTATGCCCCCAGTGATATTCACTAAAACACCACGCGCACCAGTAAAGTCAATGTCTTCTAATAAAGGACTAGCAATAGCAGATTCGGCTGCTTCACGGGCACGATGCTCACCGCTACTGATGCCTGTACCCATCATCGCCATACCCATTTCAGACATAACGGTACGCACATCAGCAAAATCGACATTAATTAAACCAGGGCGGGTGATCAAATCGGCAATACCCTGGACTGCTCCCAATAAGACATTATTAGCTGCTTTAAAGGCATTGAGTAAGGTAATATTTTTACCCAGAACGGATAATAATTTGTCATTAGGAATGATGATTAAAGAATCTACATAATTGGCCAGCACTTTAATGCCTTCCTCAGCCACATGCATACGCTTGCGTCCTTCGAAGATAAAAGGCTTTGTCACAACGGAAATAATTAAAATACCTAATTCTTTAGCAATTTCAGCAAAGACTGGAATAGCGCCCGTTCCTGTTCCACCACCCATACACGCGGTTAAAAATAAGAGGTCCGTACCTTGTAATATTTCTCGTATGCGATCCCGCACTTCTTCTGCCGCTTGCCTTCCAATATCTGGGTCAGCACCTGCACCTAACCCCTTGGTAATATCTTCTCCTAAAAGCAAAGTGGTGGACGCATTGGAGCGCGATAAAGCCTGCCCATCCGTATTAGCGGCAATAAAATCTGCCTCAATCCCTTCTTCAATCATATGATAAATAGCGTTACCACCACCGCCACCGATACCAACCACTTTAATTTGGGCATTTTGTAAAGAGGAGTCGCCTAACTTAAAAATTGCTGTGCTCATATCTTTCCCCAATCATCAAAAATTATTCTGAAACCAAGTTTTCATTCTACGCCATAAACTCTCTGAACTACGTCCAATCACTGCCGATCCATAGTGATGTTGCAACCGGTGTCCGTGCAATAATAACCCTACACTCGTCGCATAAATCGGATTATTACGCACATCAGCCAGTCCATCCACGTATTGGGGAAGACCCAAACGAACAGGCATACGAAAGATACGTTCGGCTAATTCCACACAACCAGGTATACGAGAAGCGCCACCTGTCAACACAACCGCTAAGTGCTCAAACCCATAGCGACGCAACTCGGATAAAATCAAATGAAACAATTCTTCATACCGAGCTACCACAACTTGAGTCAGCACCTGGCTCGACACCTCCTTCGGCAATCGATCTCCTATACTGGGCAAGGGTATCGCCACTTCATCCTGAAGCAAGCCATCAGAAACAGCTGCATATTTCAATTTAATTTGCTCAGCATATTGCGCAGGCGTTCGCAAAGCCACAGCAATATCATTGGTAACATGATCGCCAGCAATCGGAATCACAGCAGTATGACGAATCGCGCCCTCTGTGAATACTGCAATATCGGTTGTACCACCTCCAATGTCAACCATGCAGACGCCTAATTCTTTTTCATCTTCCGTTAATACGGCATGGCTAGAGGCTAACTGCTCCAATACAACATCGCTCGAATTTAATCCACAGCGCTGCACACATTTGATAATATTCTGCGCTGCACTGACGGTTCCTGTCACAATATGTACTTTTGCTTCTAATCGCACCCCCGCCATACCTATAGGCTCTCGTACCCCGTCTTGATTATCGATAATAAATTCTTGCGGCAATACATGTAATATTCTCTGATCAGCAGGTATAGCGACAGCACGGGCTGCATCAATCACTCGATTGACATCTGCGTTATTCACTTCTCTATCACGGATAGCTACAATGCCATGGGAATTTAAGCTATTAATGTGGCTCCCTGAAATCCCAGTATAGGCTGAGTGAATCGCACACCCTGACATCAGTTCGGCTTCTTCTATCGCGCGCTGGATGGATTGCACGGTTGCTTCAATATTGACTACCACACCACGTTTTAAGCCGCGTGAGGGATGGCAACCAAAGCCAATCACTTCCAAAGCATTACCTTGTGTCACCCGCCCCACCAAGGCTACAATTTTATTGGTACCAACGTCGAGAGCTACAATTAAATTTTTATCCGGACTTTTAGCCATGGCCAACCGGACCTCCCCACATCGTTAAAGCCCATTCATTTTCTAACTTACACTGCTTCACCATCCGGGCCCTCATAGACAAGCTCTTACCGTTTCAAAAAACAAAGCATAGGATGCGCATGGTGAATATTTCTTTAACATATTATTATGCTTCTCTTGCACTAGCACAAAGATCAGCCTATTTGGCCGGACTTAAATCATAAGTATAAGCGATATATTGAAAAAGGACTATCAAAAATTGCAATTCCAGGCATCCCTTTGCTTAATGACTCAAAGAATAATCAGTCGGTGTCCATACCTCCATAAAAATAATCTCACGAACATGGCCTCACTCAAGATCAGTGAGTCAAATATACCCATCCCACTTCAAGATGCGAAGCATGCATTTGAAGTGACTCATCGCGATGGGGATGCTTAAGGGGACAACCGCGATTGTCTCCTTAAGTGGCTGAGCGAACATTTATTTTTCGCCAGCCAAACAAAGGTATACCGCTCGC
>JABABH010000138.1 GCA_014238325.1 Coxiellaceae bacterium
CAGATCAATACCGGACATTGGAGGTGACACAATGTGGTCTAGTAATTTCGCCGCCTATGACCGTCTCTCCGATGGTATGAAACGCGATTTGAGCGAACTAGACGCCATTCACGATATGGGGGATTTTCGCAATTCATTTGCGGATTTTAAAGATGGGATATCAGGTGTAGATCGGTTAAATACTGGCATGGCGCGATTTGGACACACTATTCGTCCATTGATTGGCAAACATCCTGTAACGGGCCGGAAGTTTCTAAATTTCAACGAAGCCTTTGTCAGCCATATCATCGGGATGACAACGAATGAGGCCACAGCGTTAAAAACGTTTTTGGCAAATCACATGAACTTACCCGAAGATCAGATGCGCTGGAAATGGCAAACTGGGGATATCGCCATGTGGGATAACCGCTGTACAATGCATTACGCTGTTGCAGATTATCTGCCTGCTTATCGCTGTATGAACCGCATAACAGTTGTAAAGGACCGCCGAGAAAGGGATTCTGTACAGGCTGCATAAATTCTATCAGATCCCATGATTGACCATAATGAAACAAAGCACTAGTAAGGTTCGTTCCTTAAATGCTCATGAATTTGAGTTTCGAAAGACGTTTAATATATGGTCATTTTGCAGTTTCTAATATCCCTAATGGGCGCAACCATGTTGCTGTTATACGCCGTGCGCATGGTCCAAACTGGGATCGAACGTGCTTATGGCCCTTCGTTCAAGCGTATCATTTCTGGCAATAGCAACCCCATTCAAGGCTCATTGATGGGAATTGCGCTGGCTATTGTATTACAAAGCTCTGCTGCTGTCGCATTGCTTACTGCCAGTTTTGCAGGGTCCGGTACACTTAGCTTCGGCGCAGGCTTGGCCATTGTATTAGGGGCGGATCTAGGGTCGGCGATCGTTGTACAACTTTTATCTTTTCGTCTTGATTGGTTGGTTCCTGTACTTTTGGCATTGGGTGGATGGTTTTTTGTCAAAACCGACAGTCGAAAATTAAAACAGATAGGCCGCATATTACTAGGCATTGCGTTTATATTGATCGCATTACGGTTTTTGCGTGAGACCATGGACCCCATTCGCGACAGTGCATTCTTGCCCTCTATCGCGGGATATTTGGAAAAAGATTTCTTAACCGCATTCATTGTTGGCGCTATAATAGCTGTTTTGATGCATTCCAGTGTTGCCGTTGTTTTAATGTGCGTCACGTTAGTTGCCATACAAGCAATACCGCTTGCTGCGGGTATTTCATTGGTGCTTGGTGCCAATCTGGGCAGTGCCGTTATTCCTGTTTGGTTAACCCGCGACATGGATGTAGCATCACGCCGAATACCGGTAGCCAATTTGGCTTTGCGTGGTGTTTTGGCTGTGTTGGTATTATTTATTGTCAATCAATTTTCACCAAACCGATGGTTGGAGGGGTTCGACCCCGCACAAAACGTGATCTTTACACATTTGGCATTTAACGCATTGCTATTGATTTTCGTCCCCTTTACCCACCTGTTGAAAATTCCGTTTGAAACTCTAGTGACCGACGGCAATATTCAATCCGCAGACGATGATACTCGTGCGCTTTCTGCATTAGATGATACGGCACTTGTATCACCACGTTTGTCACTTGCCTGCCTGCGACGCGAAGTATTACGGATGAGCCAGTTGATCGAACATATGATGCGGCCCGTTATGGAACGCTATAAAGATGGTGACTTGGCACTGATCAAATCAACTTGTGAAGATGATCGGTTGGTGAATGATGCGCTTGACGGGGTTCGTCGTTATGTGGCGGACATGCCGACCAAGGAAATGAACAAAGGTGATACGCGCAACGTGCGTGAACTGGCTGAATACGCGATCAATCTAGAAACTGCGGGCGACATTGTCGCCAAACGCTTGATGGTTTTGGCAACAGAAAAATCCAAGAACGCGGTCAAATTTTCCGAAGATGGTTGGTCGGAGTTACTTCAAATGCATGACAAGGTTGTGGCCAATATGACTTTGGCGTTTGACGTCCTGATATCCGAGGATTTGGAAGCCGCACGCCTGTTAATGGAAGAAAAGAATGAGATGGCAAGGATTGAGCGCCGCAGCCGCAAAAAACACCTAAAGCGCATTCGCCACGGCGAAGAGATTAGCTTAGAAAGCAGCGATCTGCATTTGGAAACATTACGGGCACTAAAAGACCTAAACTCACAAATCGCATCTATTGCCTATCCTATCTTGATCCGAAATGGGCAGTTGTTAGAGACGCGGTTGGTGTCTGAGATTGAGTGAGTTTTTTACTTTATGTATGAATGCCCAACATCTAATTCTTATGACCACAATTGGCTCGCGCACCAGCTTCACCAAATCCTAGTTTTATCAAATCATTTGGTTTAGAAACCATCAAATAAGTGTTTATATTACATTCATTTTTATTTGGTTCTATTCGTGAGAATAAATCGAAACTACCATCTTGCCCCATATATACTGTGTTCTCGCCTTTTACATACTGCCCGTCTTCCACTTCAGTTTGCATCCATGACAGATAAGAATTTATCAATCGAACTTGCTGTGTTTCTTTCAACCCACTCAAACGAGTTATTACAGTACAGACGCGCCAAGATTTCTGCTCTCGTTCGCTGGTAAACAATTTTATTTCAACAATTACGCGATCATCAGTCGTTGCCCATAATTGACGTTCTTCACCTTCTTTCAGAACAGATCTATCAGTCCCATATATTAGCTTATCTTCTTCCAATATTTGAGAGAATTTCGAATACGGTATTTCGTCCAATTCTATTACACTCAACTCAGAATCATTAAATATCGCTTCTTCACATGCTTTAGAAAAATAC
>JABABH010000139.1 GCA_014238325.1 Coxiellaceae bacterium
ATTCAGTCTTATGTCAGAACAAAAAAAAACAGAGCATATGGGACCTACCTCGCCGGAAGCTGCAGAATCGCATGAGGCTACTCATGCCTCAGATCATCTGGAGCACACAGAGAGCAGGGATCGGAAAACGCCTGGTAGCTTATTGAAGGCCGCTAGAATAGCTAAAAATTTGAAGCAACATGAGGCAGCGCAGCAGATTTGTTTAAGTCTGCAATGGATCAAAAATCTTGAGAATGATCATTATCCTAAGGGCGCGGTTTTAACTTATGTTAAAGGTTACCTGCGCGCTTATGCACGTGTTCTTGAAATTTCTGAAGAGGAAATATTTGCAGCCTTTGAAGCCATGGGTTGGGTAGAAAAATTTTAACGTATTCAAGCAGAAAATTTAGAAAAGCATCATGTAGAATCGGTGATTTCAAAATGGTCTACTGAAAGACCCGTTGCGAATTATCGATTTATGCGTTGGGTGGCTACTTTTGCGGTGATAGCGGCTGTGCTGTGGTTAGGTATTTGGTGGAAAGGACGATCACCGGTTGCGCCTATACAGGCTGTTGTGAGTGAATCCCCTGCCGCTGCATCATCAACCTCCACAACGACCTCGAGCGCATCTGCTGCTCCGACTTCAACCGTTGGCGTTCAGCCGCAAACCCAGCCTCCATCGGGTGCAGAGAAACTTGTCCCTGATCATGCTGCGCCACCTCTTTCATCACCATCCTCGGAGCATAGCCCTGCTTCGTCGGAACCTTCGGATGCTCATATTGCGAAGCCTTTGCCTGTAGACGGAAAAGGGGCGCCTCCTGCATCCTCCGAACAGGGCGGACACCTTTCTCAGCAGCAACGTCTTGACCAGGCCGTTGCAGGTGGGACAGAAGCTAAGGCGCATGAGAGTTCTAATGGTTATTATAATGACTACGATGAAGATGATTCCTAATGCTATGCGGGTACCTGGAGTGATACCTGGTACCCGCCACCTTCACGCATCGCGTGAGTTTCTTGAATACCGGCACCTGCTTGTTTGACCATCTAGTTATGGGATCCTCAATGAGGATCCCACTATAATGAGCTCAAAATTTGAGAGATCCTGTCTACCCCCACAATGTTACCCGTAATAGATAGAATATCTGGTAGAATGAGTCATTTTTTAACGGCTACTCAAAGAGGCTACCTTGGAAAAAGTCATACCAGGCATTCGAGGCATGAATGATGTCTTGCCGGAAGCCATGCCCTATTGGACGTTCTTGGAAAAAACCTGTATCAGTCTTATGCGACGTTATGATTATCATGGTATACGCTTCCCTATGCTCGAATATACTGAATTATTTCAGCGTAGTATGGGTGAAGGGACGGATGTGATTGATAAGGAAATGTATACTTTTCTTGACCGAAATGGGGAGAGTGTGAGTTTAAGGCCGGAAGGGACAGCCGGGTGTGTGCGTGCAGGTATCGCGCATAGTTTATTTTATAATCAAGTTCGGAAGCTGTGGTATTTAGGCCCGATGTTTCGCTACGAACGTCCGCAAAAAGGCAGGTATCGACAGTTTATGCAGTTTGGGGTGGAAGCCTTTGGACTATCGGGACCGATGATTGAAGCCGAATTGATATACATGGGTGCGCGACTCTGGCAAGCCCTCGGGTTAGATGCATACGTGAGGCTAGAATTAAATACCTTAGGGACACCCGCCTGTCAGGCGCGATATCGAGAGCGATTAGTTGCCTATATGCATCAGCACAATGAGGGATTGGATGAAGATAGTCGGCGCCGATTGCAGAGCAATCCATTACGGATTCTGGATAGCAAAAATCCAGCCATGCAGTCTATTATTGCTGGAGCACCCCAGTTAATCGATGATCTGGATCCATCCGCCCTTGCGCATTTTGAGCAATTATGTGGGATGTTATCGGAATATGGCATCCCATATCGTATTAACCACCGACTCGTTCGTGGTTTGGACTATTATACC
>JABABH010000140.1 GCA_014238325.1 Coxiellaceae bacterium
ATGGCATCCAGCGAGAACGATTTTTACCGGCTATTCAACTCATCAAAAACAACACTGCTGTCTATTGTCTTGACAGCCAACCAGACTATCGCCTACAGCATGTGGTACAAACAGGTGTATATTTTAGCCCTTTAGGAAACGCCGCCACATTAAAAATGGAAGCGCTATTTCAAACACTCACGCGTGATGAATCCCCTATCCTCAATACCTATATTACCTTGTTTAACCGACGCATAGTCACTCAAAAATATACCTCGCATATCATCTGGTTTGATTTTAGGACGATCTGTAGACCACCTCGCTCCCAACGTGATTTCTTAGCATTAGCTAAGCAATATGATACGGTCTTTATCAGTAATATACCCATACTACAACCGCACCAAGAACCATCCCTCACTTCTTTTATACACTTAATCGATGTATTTTATGATAGGAAAATACGTCTTATTATTTCTGCTGACGCACCTGCCGACCAGTTATATCCCGTTGGCCGCATGCGTGATACCTTTCTTCGAACTCAGTCCAGACTCTTTGAGATGCAATCTCAGGCTTATTTAGAATCCACTTACGTCAAAGACGACCTAGGACCTAATTCAACGCTGGAGGATATATAAAGCGTAACACTACGTACCCACATACTCCGGATAATAAAGACCCCAGTAATACACCCAAACGCACCATGACCAGATAATGATGACCCATACTGGAAAATGCTAGCATACCGATAAAGAGGCTCATCGTAAAACCAATACCCGCTACCAAACTAGTCCCATATATTCCACCCCAATGTGTCCCTCGTGGCATACTAGCGATACCTAATTTTACTGCAATCCAAGCGGCACCCGTAATACCTATTTGCTTACCCACAAATAAACCCAGTGCAATACCTAATGTCATGGGATGCACAAGATCAGACCACGATAAACCAAAAAAAGAAACCCCTGAATTCGCGAATGCAAAAAGAGGTAACACTAAGAAAGCCACCCAAGGCAACAATCGTTGTTCTAAATGATAAAGGGGTATAGTTAACCCTTGATGAGTGTCCCGACGCAAAGGTAAAGCAAGCGCCAAAATCACACCCGTGAGCGTTGCATGTACCCCTGATTTCAAAAGGCAGCACCACAGTCCTATGCTGACGAGGATATAGGGGGTCAATCTCAATACTTGGCAGCGGTTTAGGATATACAATATAGCCATCAGACATAAAGCGATAATCAGGAATAGATAGACAATATGAGCCGTATAAAAAATAGCAATGATACTAATCGCACTAATATCATCAAAAATAGCAACAGCTGTTAGGAATATTTTTAATGCAGAAGGAATGCGTGATTTTAATAAACCCAGCACCCCCAGAGAAAAGGCAATATCCGTTGCTGTAGGAATCGCCCAGCCACGTAACATATGAGAAGAAGCATGGCTTGTCAAACTTAGATAAAGGATCGTCGGAACCATCACGCCACCCACCGCGGCCATCGCAGGTAATAAAATTTTAGACCACTGATTCAGCTCGCCTTCACATATTTCTCGCTTAATTTCTAAACCGACTAACAAAAAAAATGCCGACATAAAGCCTTCATTAATCCATAATAAAACCGACTGCGACACCTGCCAAGAACCTATACCCAAGCTGATCGGAAGGTGACGCCAATGATGATATATCTCATGCCATGGAGAATTGCTGACGACTATTGCCAGTAATGCCGCAATCAATAAAATAATGGCAGAGGATGACTCTAACTGAACAAATTGACGAAATACTCTTAAGGACAATGTTCTATACCTCAGCTAATAATAACGATATTGCATATGCAAGGCTTTGAAAAAAAACAGATATACTTTTTGGAGAAATCAAATTAAATTCCATAGGTTGACCTGTTTTGTTGTTAAATAAATATCGATGTGGACTGTGATTTCTTGACCAGTATAACATTCTCTTAGATATCTCGCACATCCTGGTTAATGATATAAAATCACTATTAGTTTTCAGGCATCCGACTTTCAAGACCCACCTGTTATGCACATCTAACGCCCCTTTATTTGTATCCATTCGTAAGCATGTGATTACCCACAAACTTAAGGCTTATTTAAGATTTTAGCCTACTCCTATATAAAATGTGCGATAGCATTCACAAATACCTATAAAAATAAGTATAATAGTCAATATATGAAAGCCTCTCTCTCTCCATATCGACGCAGAATTCTAGTGATAGAAGATGAAACTGCTATTCGTGGTATGTTGAACATGATCTTGACTATGGCTGAGTTTGTTGTGGATGAAGCAGAAACAGCGCAGCAAGCCCAAGCGCAAATAGCCAAGCAACATCCAGATCTCATCATTTTAGACTGGATGCTGCCACATACAAGTGGCATGCAGTTTGCCAAACAACTAAAGCGTCACCCCTTAACGCAAGATATCGCCATTATTATGCTCACGGCGAAAGCAGAAGAAGATAGTAAAATTCAAGCACTACAAGCTGGCGCGGATGACTATATTACTAAGCCTTTTTCACCCAGGGAGCTTATCGCCCGAGTACAAGCCATACTACGTCGCGGTAGCTTAGTACCCCCGAATGCTATTATGAGCGTTGGAAAGTTGCAGCTCAACACCTTAACACATCACATCCATATCGAAAATCACAAGATCCCGCTTACGCCCCTTGAGTATCATTTGCTGGCATTTTTAATGATGCATTCTGATCGCATTTATAGCCGCAATGCGTTATTAACCTATGTCTGGCAAGACCAAGCCGTTATTGATGAACGTACAGTGGATGCACTGATTAAACGCGTACGCAAAAAGCTACAAGCCTATGACTGCAACCACTATATCCATACGGCCCATGGCGTGGGATATTATTTCTCCATCGCAGAGTCTAGCACCTGTACCAAGGCTCACTAAATATGGCCATAAGAGGATTGAGCTCATGATGACTGAAAGAGAACAAGCGCTTATACAAGCCCTACCTTATGGATTTATATGGCTTGATTCAAAAAAAAATATGCTCTTTTGGAATAAGATAGCCGAGTCCCTGCTACCTTTAAAACATGCCAAGCAGAAAGCTGAACTCCACAAACTGATTACCTCTCTCAAACCGGGTACCCTAGAGATTCAAGCTCCCCATCGTCAAAATCTGCGACTAGCACTTCAACTTCAACCCTATGAATATAATCAATTTTTTTTGTTAATTCAGGATATCACCCATACTTACCGATTAGAAAAAATGCGACAAGATTTTGTAGCTAATGTCTCCCATGAATTGCGCACACCGCTCACAGTATTTCGTGGCTATTTAGATTTATTACTCCTTGAGCATGCAAAAACACTCGAAGAACCGTGGTATAACGCACTCAAGCAAATGTCAGCACAAAGTATTCGGATGGAAGGACTCGTGAATGATCTCTTATTGCTCTCTAATTTGGAGCATGAAGAACGCAGCGGCCATCCTCATCAATATATTCAGATGGCTCAGTTAATTCAAATCGTCTGCCAGGATGCAAAATCTCTTAACAAAAAACCGCAGCACCAATTGATTGTCGACCTTGACCCCCACTTAAATATGATGGGTGCCAAAGAAGAATTACGCAGTGCTTTCTCAAATATTCTCGTTAATGCTATTCGCTATACGCCTGCACCTGGCAGGATCACGGTACGGTGGTATGCCAATCAACGCCAGCAGGCCTGTTTTGAAGTGTTAGATACAGGTATCGGTATTGAAGAAAAGCATATCCATCGCATTACACAACGATTTTATCGAATCGATAAAGCACGCTCTCGTCAATATGGTGGAACAGGTCTCGGCCTGGCGATTGTCAAGCATGTCTTGCTCCGACATCAAGGTAGGTTAACCATAGAAAGCACCCCCCATGTAGGTAGCCTATTCCGCTGTTCTTTTCCTCTAACAACTCACACCTCTAGTACTGAAAGCTGCAGGCCCCTCATCGTGGAGTGACAAACGCTGTCCTTCTCTGCATAATAGCTGCCTATGGTTGCAAATATTTTAGACGGGCGAGCCCTGAGCAAAGCTATTCAGCAGACAATCAAATTAGAGCTTGAAGGTCACCAAGCCAAGGCATTACCACGTCCAGGATTGGCCGTCATTCTCATCGGCAACGATCCCGCATCAAATACGTATGTCAGACATAAGGTCAGCGCATGCAAAAACGTAGGGATCTATTCTATTGTCCACCGCCTACCCGACACGATAACACAGGAAGAGCTGGTGGCACACATCCATGATTGCGCGCGCGATCCTACAATACATGGCATTTTATTACAATTACCTTTGCCCACGGCACTGAATGCCGATGCACTTTTGGAACATATTCCCCCTGAAAAAGATGTCGATGGTTTCCATCCCTATAACCTTGGGCGACTCGTACAACGTCGACCTATATTACGCCCTTGTACACCTCACGGCGTCATCCAATTATTGCAAACAACAGGCCATACGATTGCAGGCAAACACGCAGTTGTGGTCGGCGCCTCTAATATTGTCGGTCGTCCCATGGCATTAGAGCTGCTACTGGAAAAATGCACCATCACGGTTTGTCACCGATTTACTAAAAATTTAGCTGAGCAAATACAACAAGCTGATATCCTGGTTGCAGCACTGGGGAATCCTGGCATTATTCAAACAGACTGGATTAAGCCAGGTAGTATAGTGATAGATATCGGTTTTAATCATTTACCCGATGGTAGCATTTCAGGTGATATTCATTTTGCATCCGCAAAAGAGAAGGCAGCTTGGATTACCCCCGTACCTGGAGGTGTGGGCCCCATGACGGTAGCCGCATTATTACAAAATACTATGCAAGCAGCCAACTTACAGCACAAGAAAGAGATTTAATCCATCGATAAGACCGCTCTGCAGAGCAAAAGCCCTGCAGAGCCTGTCGGCACTATTGCAATAACAGCTGGTTTAATTTTTTCACAAACTCTGCTGGGTCTTTCAAAGGTTCACCTTCGGTCAACAAAGCCTGGCTGAACAAAATGTTGGCCCAATCGGAAAAACGTTCCTGATCCATTTCTGTCTTAGCACGTAAGATTAAAGCATGCTCTGGATTAATCTCCAAAATAGGCTTCGATTGTGAAAAATCTTGCCCGGCCTGCTTTAATAAGCGCTGCAAATTACCACTCATTTCACTCTCGTCAAACACAACACAAGTGGGTGATTCTGTTAGTCGGCGAGTCGTACGTACAGCCTTGACCGTATCTCCTAAAGTATCTTGTAAACGCTTCACAAAGTCATCGCAACCTTTTTCAACTTCCTTAATTTTTTCTTCTTCAGCTTCATCAATCTTTTCAATATCTTCCAAATCTAGAGACCCTTTCGCAACCGATTGCAAGGAATGACCCTCAAATTCAGTTAGATGACCCACCAACCATTCATCGATACGATCTGATAATAAGAGTACCTCAACATCTTTCTTTTGAAATACTTCAAGTAGCGGGCTCTTGCAGGCCGTCTCATAAGAATCAGCAATAATAAAATAAATCTTTTTCTGTTCCGACTTCATGCGCGACACATAGTCTTTAAGTGTCACATTTTGTGTACTATCCTGATGATTGTGAGTCGATGAGAAGCGTAATAGCCCAGCCAAAGTATCCCGATTCGCAAAATCTTCGGGTAGACCTTCTTTCATAACCTGTCCAAATTCTTTCCAAAATTTTGCATAATCATCGGGTTTATTTTTGCTGAGGTCTTCCAACATCCTCAAGACACGCTTTACACAGGCCGATTTAATTTTATTAATGACTGGGTTAGACTGTAATAATTCACGTGAAATATTCAAAGGTAGATCATTAGCATCAATGATACCTTTGACAAAACGCAGATAGGTTGGCATAAAATGCTCTGCACCGTCCATAATAAAAATACACTTCACGTGTAATTTTATCCCACCTTGCCCTTCACGATTCCATAAGTCAAACGGTTTATGAGAGGGAATGAAAAGTAGACTGATATATTCCACATTACCTTCTACTTTGTTATGTGACCAAGTCAATGCATTTTCGAAGTCATGTGTCGTATCCTTATATAGATTCTGATACTCTTCTTCTGTAATCTCTTCCTTGGGTCGAATCCACAGCGCCTTCGCGATATTGACGACTTCTTCTTCTGGCTCTTTCTTCTGCACTTCTGCCTGTTCTTGATCAGAAGCGGCCTCATCATCCTGTTGATCTGATGCTGTAGGAAGCTCTGCTTTCTTCATCAGAATAGGGTATGGCGTATGGTTAGAATATTTGGTAATAATACTGCGCAAACGAAATGCTTCTAAAAATTCATCGGCGTCTTTTTTGATATGCAGCTCCACAGCTGTACCGCGCAAGGGACAATCTATAGACTTAATGGTATATTCCCCTTGAGCATCTGAGGACCATTCTATGCCCTGTTCTACCGGTGCACCCGCACGGCGTGAGCGCACAACAACACGATCTGAAACAATAAAGGCTGAATAAAATCCGACACCAAATTGACCAATCGATTCTGAGGAAGATGCTTTATCTTGTGCTTCCTCTGATAAGTATTTTTTTTGCAAAGCACGTGTTCCAGATTTGCCAATCATACCTAAATGTTCAATTGCCTCCTCACGACTCATCCCAATGCCATTATCACGCACGGTAATCGTACGGCTTTCCTTATCGACATCAACCCAAATTTTTAAATCCGGATCTGTCTCATACAAAGCCGAGTCAGATAAGGCAGCACTATCCAAGTGGCCGTCTGCATCTGATGCATTCGAAATCAGTTCACGTAAAAAGATCTCTTGATTGCTGTACAGTGAATGGGTAAATAACTCCAATATTCGCTCTTCATCTGCTTTAAAGGATAATGTTTCTTCTTTTTTAGAATGCAATGGTGCCGACATAGATATACTCCCATATTGACGCGACAGGTTTGTAAAATGCGGTTAACGGTAACGATCGAACATGATGCACAATTCAGGTTATCACACCGATATTATTTTACATGGAGTCGATTCCTAAAATTTCAAGAGTGGCTAGGACTGTTCCGAGCGCTCTCTATCCCTTGAGGTTCATTTCAATGGGGCGCGCTTTATGCATCTCTAAGATGCCGTGCTCACCCTATAAATTCTACTGGTATTGGCGTGATAAATCAGTAATAATCAATGGGGTGCCGCATTAGGTCATGCGAACGCTCTATATTGAACCCAAGGAGAAACAGCAATGAAATGTCGTACAATGGATTGGATTGCCTTGATACTCGTGATTATTGGTGCCTTGAACTGGGGACTGGTTGGTTTTTTTAACTATAACCTTGTTAATGCTATTTTTGGTTTTGATAGCATTATCTCTCGTATTATTTATGCTATTGTTGGCCTATGCGGGCTTTGGATGATTTATTTTTGCGCAAAATGCAAGAGCTGTTGTTCTGCTCAGACGCCGCCAGAAGAACAAAAATAATTTTATCCATGGTGGCTGGATTGAACTGAGCTGCTAGGCAGCGTTATCCTCATAGCCGATCAAGTCAGTAGATTTTGGATGACACTAGCGAGTTTACGAGCGATACCATGAATGATATCCTCGTCATGTCCTTCCACCATAACCCGAATCACCGGCTCCGTACCAGAAGCACGCAGCAGGACACGCCCTAAGCCAGCTAGTTCTTCTTCTGCCTTAAGGACTGCTTTTGCAATATTCGGATGCTTTTCAAGCTTGACTGCATCTGTTACGGGCACATTGATCAAGACCTGTGGTTTCTTACTCATGATTTTCTTTAAGCTACTCAAGGGTTGATCTTCTTGATGCATAATACGCAGTATCTGTAAAGCGGTGATCACACCATCTCCGGTCGTGGTCAAGCCAAGATCAACAATATGTCCAGAAGACTCCCCTCCTAAATACCATTGTTTAGACTGCAATCGCTCCAATACATGCCGATCACCAACCGGAGCACGCACAAAAGGAATATGGTGCTTTTTTAAGGTTTCTTCTAAACCAAGATTACTCATAATCGTGCCCACTATACCCGATGGCGAACAATGTTTGGTATAACGAAAACGTTCTATAGCTAAAATACAGAGTAATTCATCTCCATCCACCATAGCACCTGTATGATCGACCATGATCAGGCGATCACCGTCCCCATCAAAAGCAATACCTACATCGGCTTCTTGCTCCAACACGCGCTGCTGTAATGCACGCGTATCCGTGGCACCAGATGCCTTGTTAATATTGCAGCCATTGGGGTTTTTCGCTAATACATCGATATGGGCACCTAATTCATGGAAGATACTCGGCGCTATTTGATAGGTCGCTCCGTTTGCCGTATCAATCACCAATTTAAAACGCTTTAATGTCAGATCAGGGGGAAAAGTACTCTTACAAAACTCAATATATCGACCATCAGCATCCAACATCCGATAAGCCTTCCCAAGTTTATCCGGTGCCACCGTTTTCATGGGTACATCAATTTTGTCCTCTATCGCCGCTTCTAGTTCATCCGATAACTTAAAGCCTGCATGATCAAAAAATTTAATACCATTGTC
>JABABH010000141.1 GCA_014238325.1 Coxiellaceae bacterium
CGAGGATGCGGGACGAAGACCCAACTCACTTCGCATCCCACCCCCGCTTACCCCAACCTCCACCCATATCGTAAGCGGCCAAAAAAAATCAGATAAAGGTAACGTATTTACATTTATTGCGATAGTCTATGAACAGCAGCATAACATTATTTACATGAATTGCTTGACATCAGGCCATTTCTAATCGGATTGGACTGCTTCATCTTCATCATCATTATCATCATCATCCTTATCATCATCATCATCCTTATCATCATCCTCATCATCATCATCATCGGATTCACCCTGACCAGCCTCGGCAAATACGGCTGCCATGCTGCGGGGCAAGCTATATTTCAGAAATAGCAGTTTTTCGGCTTTGCTGCCATGAAGTCGGCTACGGTGGGGAGTGTAGATAAGCCCGGCCCCGCTGAAGAGTTGCTCGCTTGGGACACTTGACGGTGGGCAGCCGAGATACGTCAGAGCTAGCTGGGCCAACTGTGGGTAGGTATGCTGATTGGCCTTCCACCACTGCAATGGACAACCTTCTTTCGCGCGCTTGGCGTTCTCATAGGATTCGACAGATTTGCGAACAATTTGCATCTTTGCCACATCTGAGCTAGCCGGACGCTCCGCTGGTCCCTCCTCACTGCTTGTACTTGTATCACACAGAGCGGCATTCAGTGACTGAGACAAAGTACGACTTTCGATCTGCGTAGTTCCCGTATCCTCTTCGATTTTCCGCTGTTTAGCTGGCGGTTCTGGCGTCTCAAATTCACATTCGCCGACGCACTGCTTGATCAACTGGCCACGTACGGAATCCATTTTTTCGGTGGGGAACAGTTTCGATTTGTATCGTGGATCAAGGAACGTCGAGATTGCATAAACGAAGGTCGATGGATCGTCGTCGTTAAAGTTGAGCAACTTATCAAAGCGGCGGTTCAACTCTGACGATAACTTGTTGCGCATACTTTTCAGACCACTGTCTGTTCCGTCAGCTGAGCGCATAGCTTCACAAGTGCCAAGATGAGGGGAATTACGTCAGACATGGACGATTGCAAATCACTGAGTTTCCTGGTTAACTCTTCGAATGGTTTTAACGTGGAAACGAGTTTCTGTATGATATCCCAATCGTCTGCTGAAAACAACGGAACTTTTCCTGTTTGGGTGGCATACAACGTGATGGACTCCTTGATCTCCAGCATCCTCTCCAACATGTACAGGGTGGTATTCCAGCGGGTATTATTTGTTTGCTTCGTTGAGAGTACTTTCTGGTTAAGGCGTCCTTGAATGGCGTGTAGCGCCTCCTGGGCGGTAATGGAGTGATGGAAATGACCGGCAACTGTGCGGCAGCGAGCACAAATATCGATGACTGCCCTTTGTTCGCGTAAGCCTGCCTCGACGACAAGCTGGACCTGGTGTACCGTGCAGTCTTCGTTTTTGACACCAGCAAGAGCTGTCGCACGGCGCATATTTGCTCCAGCATCCCGCATGAAGATGTGCACTTGTTCATTCGGGATTTCCCAACCTGTAAGCATCTCATTCAGCTTGTCCGAAATGTTCTGGCCTGTATGTTTGTCCTTTATCTCCGAAGAAGCCAACACGAGGTTAATACGCTCGAATGATGCGTTGATTCCGTGGGCTGTTAAACCGAGCAGTGAAACACAGGCTGCCGGTTGAGACCAAACGTCGGTGGTAAATGATAGCTTTCCTATTGTTCTTAGCTCCATTGCGACACTCTGGCGGGTTTCCTCGTAAAGATCGTCACACAATAGCCTTGTGTAGAAAGAGCGCTTCTTCAGCTTGTGCTGAGATCTAGCCTTCCTCATCATGCTGCGGAAACCCAAGCCTTCCACGTGCGTGAAGGGCAGGTCGTCCAGGGCAATCATTGCACCGATAGCCCGGTCAAGCTCGATAGTGCGCGGATCGTTGTCGCTCCACTTCTGGTGTCGGGACAGGCTTTCGTGCAACGAAAGCTGCTTCTTTGCTTCGTCCCTCGGTGTCATTGACGACGATGTGCCGGCGATATTAGAAGCTTTCTGGAGTTTTTCTTCCTCCATCATGATTTGGAACTGTTCCTCATGAACAGACTGTAGGTGGTTCTTAAGGCATGTGACACTTCTTCCTTTGGTAGAGTATTCTTTGTCACAAAGAAGGCATCTGGCAGCCTCATTTTGCGGAACTGGATCGAAATAGGCCCAGACAGGGCTTTTCTTTCTGCTGCCCGATGTGGCCATCGATTAAATATCTGACTGGGGCGATAGCGTTGTGTAATAATAATCCACGGAATGACAGTTGAATCTGAAAGTGCATATAGGTGTTGTATATCTTAGGTTACAAGTGGCAACTGTACGTGCATGTAAATATCAGCTAAAGGTGATAGACTTCTGTGACATGCGCTTTCAAACTTTCAAGTTTTTTTTTCAAATTAGTATACTTTTTTGAAAACGGGTTTGCCATCGTTCATAGGTATGTGAAAACCCAACTCGACACATATTTTCACATATATAATTTGAAAATTCTGAAAAAGCGGAAATTGCTTGCAGAATGCAGAGACCCGAAAATCCCTAAAAACAAGTATTTTTAGATCCAAGGAAAATTAAAAAACCACACAAAAAAACGCCACATAAAAAATTTACTCCAAGAGCAGCACGGCAGAGAATAATCTAGACAGCGTAAAATCACCTATTTCAATGAAGCATCATTTTATATACTACAATGGATGAGTAACCAACGTAACGTAATACCTCATGACGTACATACCCCATCCTATGTAACATATACATCGCCCACGTATTACACACCGGAAACCACGCTGCGCAATACCACACCTACGTATTACACACCGGAAACAACTGCACACAGGCACTAGTAATACCCCTGAGCGTAAGCGTCATCACATTGTAACATTAGCAGACAACATATGGGCGAGTGATATTGGATTGCCCACATTCCAACAGAAAAGACATTCCAGCAAAATTAAAATATTGCTTGAAATTTTTTTATTCCATAAAATATGGAACGGCGAAAATTTCCATTCCATGCCCTGAACAAATTGAAAATTTTCATTCCATATTTAGCCTAAATATGGAAAAAAACTGCTGAAAACCCAAATTTCCGAATTTAAAGTTATTGAGAAGTACAAATATGTAGAAAAACTTTTGTTGGGGCAAAGCAAAGGCAAATTAATTTCGGCTCTTCGAATTACCTGAAAAAGTGCTAGGATGTCTTCCCGCCCCTTTGTATACTTTTTTTTGAATTTTGGGGGGAAAATACAACTCTAATTTTTGTATGTTAAACCTGACGCAGGTTTGATAGGAAAACATCCGCATCACATCCGCATCCGCATCCGCGGATGTTCGGTAGGTAAACATCCGCATCCGCATCCGCGGATGTCGGCAAAAGTGACATCCGCAACATCCCTATAAAATACTAAAGGGAATTGAATTGAATCTTAC
>JABABH010000142.1 GCA_014238325.1 Coxiellaceae bacterium
ACGGTGAATTAACATCGAGTCGCGAACCTTATAATATGCTAGCGATGACGGCAGCCAGCCCCGTATTACCCATTCCTTCATCTGCCGAGTCCCATCAAGCTTTTAACCAAAAACCTATTATGAGCAGAATGCTTATTGTATTAGCGGGCCCTTTCGTGAATGTATTATTAGCTGTGATCGTATACTGGTGGGTTTATTTGATGGGAGTGATGCACATTACCCCAGTGGTCGGTCAAATCGCTCCGCATTCGATCGCAGCAAAGGCTGGCTTTCAAGTAGGTGATCAATTATTAGGCATTGATCATAAACCGATTCAAACGTGGTCGCAAATCGCTATGTCGTTTGCAGAACATCTCGGAAAATCTCAAGCTATGGTCTTTACAGTGAAGACAAGAAGCTCAAAAAAGGAACAACGCTATTTATATTTAAAAACATGGCGGCTTGATAAAAAGCATCCCGACTTCTTTGAGCATCTGGGGTTACAGCTCACCATCCCCGACTTACCTGCACGCATTGCTCAACTCACACCACATTCGCCAGCGGAACGAGCTGGTTTAAGGTCTGGGGATCGAATTCTGGCTATGGATCACCATCCTATCTCCCATTGGTCGCAGTTATATGCCTATGTGAAGGCCCACCCTCATCAGTCCGTTCAAATCAGCATTGAACGGGGTGCCCATCAGCACTATGATCTAGAGGCTCACTTGGATACCCGTTCCTATCACGGGAGTAGTATAGGCTATTTAGGGGTGCTTCCAACCACTTCGGATAGTTTATTTCCAGTTCGTTATTCTATACTGGGTGCAGGATGGGCAGCCATCAATCATGTTTATAATTTGTTCACCTTTAATGTCGTGATGATAAAAAATATGTTGCTAGATAGAATGTCAACGCATCTGTTGGGCGGTCCAATCACTGTATTTCAAACAGCTGGTCAAGCTTCTCAAGCCGGTCTACAAGCCTATTTGAGCTTTATTGGGTTGATGAGTTTAACCATTGGTTTTATCAATGTGTTGCCTATACCGGGTTTAGACGGAGGGCATTTCTTATTCCAGCTGATTGAAAGCATTTATCGTCACCCTATTCCTGCACGTATTCATACACTCTGCCTCAGCATGGGTGTCCTATTTCTGTTGGTCCTCACGATTTATGCTACCATTCATGATATTATGCGATTATTTTTTTGAAGACTTCAATAACTGTTGTAGACAATAGCAGTGGGTTAGCGCTGCATCCCCTAACTTAAGTGCTTAAGTTCAAAAGTTAAACAGCCTTCTTATGTCTTGTTATTTGTGGAAAATCGTATATCATGGAAATTCGCTGTAGTCTCAGGATGAAAGAGTCATTGACAGGATGTCGGATAACTCTTAGACGCAGTCAGCGAGAACAATGATCATGGAGGATCAAAAGATGAAAAAAGCACTAGCTAGTCTTGTCGTTATTGTGTTTGCAGGGTTACTCTGTACCAGCCTGCTGACTATATTTACGGGAGACCACACCAATACTCTACACGCTTTTAACCACGGCCAGCTGCAGTACCCTTACGATATATAGCTGGGGGCATCATGATAAGATGGGCTATATACACGAAAGCGCAGAATCACGCGCTGACGCTGGATATTTTTTACGCAACAATCCTTTCGACATCGTATTGCCCATCATGATGCCAAAGACCAATCAATAGGCGTTCTTCCTATACGAGTGAGGAGTTCATTCGCTTGTATAAAATGCCGACATCCCATAAATCCACGATGAGCGGACAAAGGAGAGGGATGGGCAGCTTTTAAAATATGATGACGGGGATGGGTAATGAGCGCTGATTTTGTTTGCGCATATCGTCCCCATAATAAAAATACTATGCCCGACGGATGTTGATTGAAACTGCGAATCACGGCATCAGTAAAGCGTTGCCAACCAATATTGGCATGGGATTGAGGTTTTCCAGTTTCTACGGTTAATATTGTATTGAGCAATAGCACGCCCTGTTCTGCCCAAGGCCTTAAATCAGCAGATGTTGGTATAGGAATATTGAATTCAGCTTGCAATTCTTTAAAAATATTGACTAAAGAGGGGGGCGCTGGGGTACCGCGTAGCACGGAAAACGCCAACCCATGGGCTTGCTTCGGGCCATGATAAGGATCTTGCCCCAAGATAA
>JABABH010000143.1 GCA_014238325.1 Coxiellaceae bacterium
TCAGTCGCGAGCGGTATATATCGACAACAGCGAATCCCATCCCCACCAGCACAAAAATCTAAAGCAGAGGCATGATATTTTCCTTTTGTCTCCATCGCAAAAAATATATATAACATCTCTTTCAACTATTTTATTTTCTTTATTGGGGTGCTATAGTCCACCTTCTTTTTCAAGAATAATTAATATTATTTTTAATATTAATTTCTTCATGCCATCAATAATAAAATATCATTGATTTTTATCCATAACATTTTCAAGAGGAACAACATTTTATGAACGATATAGAATGCCAGGACATCCTGACAGAGCACACAGCAAGTCTACCCAAAGAAGCACAAAAGCTATCAGAGAATGAAATAGCCGAGAATCTTTGTGAGAGAATCAAGAATATGGGAAAAGTAGATGACTTCGTAATTCTAGACAAGGAAGCAAATCGTATATGTACGTATCCTGTCAGCGAGGTAAAGGAGACGTGCGATCTGTTGCTTGGAAGATCAGCAGAATTAAACGAAACAACTTTATTCGACCCTAGAGGCAATATTTCAAGCGCTATTTTTGAAAAAACAAACCCATCATTTTTTGGCAACGCAACAAGCTTAGTATCAGACATTGCAAACCAGAACCTAACAGACGACCACGGGAATCTAACTCTAAAGCAGGATAACCCATCATCCAATGATCATTCCTTAAGCCCTGCTTCCATCATCGGAATCGTCGTCGCAGCTATCGCAGTGCTAATCATAGTTGCTGCTGTCCTTCGCTATACCTGTAAACGCAAACATACAACTTACAGCCCTGTTAAAGCGCAGGACGAGCGATCTGATGCAGAAGCTGCGCAAGCAAGCCGCCACTCGACTTGCTCTCCTTAAAAGTACATAATCTTAGCTCAACGGCGATTTTGAGGTGTTCGTCTTCCCATCGATTTTATATTAAAATGTATCGATGGGCAGCATAATCATTAAGAGATCGCCGTGGATGCCTTTTTACTAAATAGCTACCCACTTTTTCAGCTAAAAGGAAAACTGTATGCCCCCAACAAGGCGTTTGCCTTCATTCCAGCAGGAAATTATAAGAACAGCACTTCCAACAGTAAATCCGTTATTATCCACACCACCCACAAAGCCTGAATCTTCAGACTGGAAGGGTGCTGTTATTGTTACCTGCTATTGGTTTTTCGCCATATTTGTACTGATATTCCTGTCTCGAGACTGCTGGAAAAATTTTATGATACTGGACGAGGACGGGCCGCACGAAGATATAGAACTAGAACTTAACCCAGCTCCAAATAGCGGTGCTGCATAACACATTTACTAAAGTCACTGCTAACCTGGCAGAAAGGTAGACAAGAGCTTTGCTATAACTCTTCGTATTCCCGCAAGAAAGGAGAATCTGTCCTCATAATAGTCTATTACTATTTTCGATTGATGAGTATTCAAGTTTAAGCTGTGTGGGCCACTTGCATCACTCATGGATAGGCTTCCAGAACTCACTTCATGATACTTTTCTGGCGTAATTTCTATGATTTTGAGAATAGTTAGAGATTTACCATACTCCCCTTCATTATTTTGACCCAATCTATAAAGAGAGCCTTCCCTAATCATTAAAGCTCCACCCATCCGTGCAGAACTTGGATTTATCGCGATTGGACTATTTGGATGAGGTATGAAGGTATTCAATAAATCATCTGAGATCCATAAATTTAAGACCGTATGGGCATCCTGATTCATTCCAAAAAATAAGTACCAACACCCTTCATGATTATAAAGAGTGGCATCCACTATACGATGTTTTTCAAGTCCCTTGAGTATTGTTTTAGAGCTATGGCCACTGCAAATCGAATAGAAATATTGGGCCGAATGACTGGCCACTTCTGGCAAAAGATACTCTTCATTCTTGTCAGAAAACGCGAAAGGGTAGGAATAATGACGACCACTCAATATGACACGCTGCCTTCTTAAATCATGAATATGAGCTTCTACTATATCTCCCTGGCCAGTCTTGTTCCCAAGCGCCTCAAATCTCAAAAGTGAGCCATCATGTGAAAAAAAAGGATCGGCATAAAAATTGTAATGGTCTGCAATAGGAATCTCATTAAAATCTTTCTTCGAAAATATATTTTTAGCGCTAGGCGACCAAGGCTGAGAACCCATAGCCACTTTCCATCTTTTTTCAAAGAAAGCGCCATAGATGAGTTTTTTAAATAGATTTCTGATCAGAAGAATAGTGAAGCGTAATACTGTATAATTGGATGGTAAGCGGTAATTTTCCCCCTTTTTGCTGATCTCCACAGGTGCTTTATTCGTGACATTTATAATGGCCTTACGCAGCAAAAAACGTGATATTGAATAAAAATTTAATGCGGTCTTTTTGTAGGAATAATTGACTACCTTAGCATCGGCATAAGCGTAAACTTCTCCAGCATCCAATTCATGAGTTAATTTTTGAACAATAACGCCAGACGTCTTCTCCCCATTAAGAATTTCGTAAAATCCAGCTGGACGACCTCTGTATTTTGACGGATTTCCGTGGTGAAAAGAAAGGATACCATACTGGGATAACGCTTCGTCTATATGTAAGAGACCCATCCCAAACTTGATCACAATATCAATTTTTTCCACTTCTAGCTGTTCTATGAACGCACTTGGAATCTTTTGCCAGGATCCTTCATAGATGGACTCAAAGTTCAGAATATTCGCATCAATTTTTGACAAGCGATGCTTTCTTGTCATCGAATTTTTGAGCGACAGGTAATTTAATACATAATAGAAAAAATTCTTTGCAATTTTCTTTTTTGTTTGAGTATTAGAGCAATTAAGTACAAGTTTTAACTCAAACAGATCTGACGCTTCAAGCAACGCCTCTTGCTGCCATTTTGTTAAAGCCAGATTATCGACAATAAGTGCCGCTCGTAATGTCATTGCTTCTTTCCACCCAAGTTCTTTTTAACAGCTCAGCCGCCAAACGACATTTCTTCATAAGTATTTTAATTGAAATGATAACATCAAAGGATATTCACTAGCAATCTCAGCATGATTCATCACTATATCCCACCGACTCACAAGCATTTTTATCATGAGTCTCTTTGCCAGGGACATTCAGACAAGAACTGAAAGCGGTATACTGCTCACTTATCAGTACTTCAACTCAGAATACAAAACCATAATCATCAAGAGAATCATCGGAAGACTCTGAGCTCGATCCCGTATGGAACATCCTGCTACTCTGATACTTATCTTGCTCCTTTTCTCTAAATTCCTTCACCCATCTTTTTAATGCTTTCCAACCCGAAGGGGCAGCATAAACGATATCCTCACTTTGCAGGCGTGCTTCTATCTGAGAAAAAAGACCGGGGGGCTTGCAAAGGTAGTCCGGTATAGACCCAACTTCTTCATGGTAGAGTTCTAACAACTGAATAAGTGCCTGATACCACCCTTTGTTTCCTTTAGCATTGTTTGAGAATAAAATATCCATAATCGTTAACTTCCCATCAGGTTCAACGATTGTCTTGTCTCCTGTCGCATTCCCTTCAAGAAAAGCCTCATACTGCTTGAAGGTGGCATGCCCCAAATTTTCACATTTAAAGTATAATGCTGATATTATGAAACTCTGCTTCCAGCGCTCATTGTCACGATATTCATTTAAGAGGGCCGACAATGCAAGTGGGTCGCGGAAAGCGAGGCGGTGCAACACGGTTTCACCAAAGATAGATTGAGGGTCTAACTCATCATCTGAAGCACCGTCGTCGTATAGCTCGTCCTCAAATGTCATTCCATCATTCACATCACAACCGTTACCGCGCATATCATATAATTTGCAATCCTCATCCACACTCAAAGGTGACGTGATGCTTTCCAGAGAGAGTAGCTTCTGATCCTCACGTGCCATACGAAGCAGCACCTCAAGCTTTCCAAATGACGCGAGCATATGGGAGGCCATCTTAGCAGCAGCTGTAGGATATCGCTTAAGAAAATAGATAAGTAGCATAGGATGGTACCTAGCAATGGTCGCTGAAAGTGTGAGCCCCCTTAGCTTATCCGTTAATACGTTAGGATAGATCGGAAGCAAAAGATCGAGAAAGTCAAATAAATAATTTATATTATCTTCAGCAAGATCCCATGCGTATTTTGTCCATTCCTTCCATCGATCCTGAGGCACTAAATTCATAAACTCGATGCATGTCGCAGGATATCGACTAATAATCCAAAAAATAAGTGGCTTACCTTCTACAGATGATGCTAAAACTTTATAACGTATCTCTAGACGGTTGCGACAGTCTAAAGACTGAAGTCTATTCAAAATTGCATTAACAGCAGAGCTATCGAAGTATGGTAATGCTGTCTCTTTTTTATAAAAAAATTCAGCGATCTTGACTTCTGAAGTTTCATTCAATGATGCACTTATGCCTTGATGATCAAGATTTTTACAGGATAATAGCCGCTGGAACTCTTCGGAGAAGAGAGCATCTAGTTCTATACACTCTTTGTTAGAAAATTTTCGTTCCCCTTGCCTGTCTACAAGCTTCCTCGAAAACTTCACGCTTAGAGACTGTAGCTCCTTGAATTGCTCGCGACTTACACGTTGTAAAAGCTGATTAAAAACAGGGCGGCTATCCTTTAACAGCATCAATAGTGAAAAATCAGTTTCTGATCTGTTACGTACAGTTTTCTGTGTCAAACACTTAATAAGATCTTTATCATCCAGTTTTGCTATCAATTGCAAGACATCCTTAGGCTCAGTGCTAGCGATTAAGCATAATAATGTGCGTTGCTTATCATCTCCAACTGTTGTCAGAAATTTCGTACGCTTAGCAGAAGAGAGTCGCTGAAGTATGAAATTCCGTAACTTAGGGGTATTTACAACCGCATACTCATATAAATCATATAACTCCGTCAGCTTCAAATGGTTTAGGGCATCTTTCGACAATTTGCATTTATTGGATACACGAGTATCATTATGTCTATAGTCCTTCCATTTTTGCCATGATTTAGAATATAGAGCTATCACAGAAATCCACGTCTTACGCTCTAATTCTTTTCGTAAGCCTAAAAGTTCCTTATACTCATCAGGCTTAGTTCTATATATCAGTCTACGAAAAATATTAGGCTGTACCTGACAGAGACCGGATAAAATGTCATCATCCCACTCTAGTACGGAAGGATTAAATTTTATTTTCTTTACAAGATTAAGGTATTCGAAAGGATATGCTGTATTCTCTTTAACAAGAATTTTTTTTATATTTTCACAAAATTGAGGCCAGCACTTCAGGATATCTTTAATAAGTTCATGATCAGTATAGATGGAACATGTTAACATCTCCCAAGTCGAAAAGTACCTACGAATCGACGCTGGGTCTAGCCAAGCTTTTTTCCTAGCTGCCGCTAAGGCATTCTTCTCTTGGGTATCGATAGCTGCGCAAGACACATCTGATAGGGAGGTATAGCCATGCCAGAAAAATAACTGCGAACCAGGACTTAAGTCTGAATTTAAAAGTTGCTTGTATTGGGAAAAATTTAAACCATATAGCAACTTAGAGCACAAATCAGAGCATTGCAATAAAACCGAGTCATCATCTTGGAAGACGTGAGCAACACCAGGTTTGGACTTAAAGGACGCTTTTTTTGTCAAAACCGTACCAAGGTTTTGCTCATCTATTTTATTTATCAAGAGATGGAAATAGCTAGGATGCCTGGTTGCGATATCATATACAATTGGCTGGTTGTAATCCATAGAAAAACTTACAAGAAGGGCCGGACGATCGGCAAAAGCTAGCCACTCTATTATGTCACAGAATAACTGAGGATGATTTCGAGCTAAGAACCTAGCAACACTTATGCGATTATCTGGCAGCCATATGTGACTATCTGACAACCATATTAATGCCTTACCAAGCTCCTTACTAGACATATTTTCTATTGCGTCACATAAGCTCTTGACTTCAGACAAGGAAGTTGTCACGTTTAGGCTCCCTCCACTTGCGATATGTTTATCCAGAAGGTCAAAAAAACTTATTATTTCAGGCATAATTTTAAAGCTCGCTTATTGAATTTCAAACTGATTTTAAGGATATGCAAAGATACATTTCAGCAGTGCAACACGAAGCCACTGTGCACATATACCCATGCCACTTTAAGTGCATGCTTCGCAGCTTGAAGTGGCATGGGTATATATATACAATCAACTATTCAATATCATTTCACTAAAATTGAATAATGCAACGACGCCCATATTTTGCAGAATAAAACAAAAACTATTTTGAATCAATTCAATTTTCATTGGAAAAATCTAATCAGCAAAGCTTGGGGATATATTTTAATAACATTATTGCTATTTGAATGGAGTATAGCTCATCATGTATGAAACCAATAATATCGCGATATTACAGCAGGTTGCAGATCTACTGCCTGGACCTTTTTACTGGCTAGATTTAAATCAGTATTATCTGGGGGTTAATAAAGCAGGGATTATTGTGACAGGCACAAGATCCTTTGAAAAAGATTTTGACGGTAAAACACCTATAGACCTTTATCCCAGAGCAATGGCTGAGGATATTATTGCGCATCATCAGGAAGTCATACGACGAGGCAGTACTTTATCGTTTGAAGAATCTATTCGTGAACACCTGACTCAACAACATAAAATTTTCTACGCAAGCATAGCGCCTCTTCGTGATCATCAAGATCATATTATAGGTACTTGTGGTATTTCAATTGACATTACTGATAAGAAGCGGTTACCAGAACTCACTAAAGCAAAGGAACTAGCAGAAGTCGCGAGTCGCTCGAAATCTGAATTTATTGCAAATATGAGTCATGATATCCGCACCCCCATCACGGGTATGCTGGGTATGGTCCAAGATATGTTATACACAGCTGATCAAGCTAAGTCATCCATAAGCGATACCAATGCTCAACAAAGCTCCATGGCATTAAAAGATATGATTGATATCGTTCAGCGTGATTCTCAATTGCTTATGGGGGCAACGGATGAACTTTTGCAGTTGTGTAATGAAATTCTAGAAGTGACTCGCATAGAATCGGGTGCTTCTGATACGCATCTGGAATCATTCGATTTAAATGAGCTGTTACGTCATAATATTGAACTATTGCAACCCACGGCACAACATAAAAAACTACAGTTGTTCTATGAGCTTGATCAGGCAGTGCCACGTTATTTAAAAGGTTCGCGTATTTATTTAGATCGTATTTTACTTAATCTTATCGGTAATGGATTAAAATTCA
>JABABH010000144.1 GCA_014238325.1 Coxiellaceae bacterium
GGAGAGGAGGTATACAGGATAGCGGGTAAACATTTTGAACTGGCTGAATTTAGGATATCCTTCTTATACATGTGATGTCTCCTGACATGACGTGCCAAAATGGATGCATGCCCATTTTCAATATAACACAAGATTATCCGATATATTAATTAAGGAAACATTAAATAAAAGATTGAGGCAGTGCGCCTAATGCTTTATGTCACACAGATGGATGATGGCGGTTTCATCACAGATTAGGCGTTAATGGCAAGGGTTGATCGTAGTGATCTAAAATCCTGAGCAGCTAAGGTATCGGGAAAGATGAATACAGAATAATGATATTGACTTAATACATCTTGAAAGCGTAATAATAGGAAATAGGAGCTGACAATACTCTGTCCTGATAAGGTAGTTAAGCAGGTTTCGCCGGATTTCTTTTGTAATTGCCAATGATGACCATCGTAATTCAGTGCGATAATAGAGTCCAAGGAAGTGAGCCATAAATGACGGTATAGCATGATCAGACCATGGATCAGCAGCATAAGAGAGAGAATAATTTTTATCCACAACCACACAGAAGAATACCAGAGGCTGATCGAGGCGCCCGTATAGATAAAGAGTACAAGCGCAAATAAATATATAGAGAATTGTAGCTGTAGTGGTTTAGCCGCTTGTGGTGTTGGTTTTATCATGGGTGTATTTTATGGGGCACCATATGAGGGGCGATCAACCATTTTAATAGCCAGCGTTGCGAATGATGACGTTCCAAGCAAGCAAGCGTGCCTGGTTGAAAATCAACAAGGTTATATTGGTCGTGATGGGTGATTAAAAGACTCATCAGCTGTGAGATAAATGGCATATGGCTCACCAATAATGTAGCATCTTGAGCGTCATGAATCGATGACAATAGGGCTGACATCGCATAGCTATCTGGGTCTAAGAAAGGGCAGAACTCGGTGTCTTGGGTATGCTGTTGTAGGCGCGAGGCTAAGAGTTTAGCGGTCTCGGTAGCGCGTGTTTTCTTGCTATGTAAAATACGGGTGAAACTAATGTCTTGTTGTGCAAGGTAATGCGCGAGGCGATGGATATGTGATCGGCCCTCGTCAGTGAGGGGGCGTTCTCCTTGCTCATTGGGAAAGGGTTGAGCCTCTCCATGACGTAGGCAGAATAATTGCACGATTATGATCTCCCATTGGAATAGTATAGAAGGTGACGTTTGGTTAGACGGCCATCCATGATGTTATAGGCGGTGGCGTATACGAGTGATTTAGCAGTCTGGTACATTCACGGCCACAGCTAATCCACCTTTCGAGGTTTCTTTATAGATACTATTCATATTCTTGCCCGTTTCTCGCATCGTGTCGATGACCATATCTAAGCTCACCCGGTGGTCGCCATCTTCGGCGAGAGCGAGTTCTGTGGCGTTAATAGCTTTAATGGCGCCCATAGCATTGCGTTCGATACAAGGGATCTGTACTAATCCGGCGACGGGATCACAGGTGAGACCTAAATTATGCTCCATGCCAATTTCAGCGGCATGTTCAATTTGCTTATTGGTTCCGCCTAAGGCAGCGGTGAGGCCTGCTGCTGCCATAGAGCATGCCACGCCAACTTCTCCTTGACAACCCATTTCTGCCCCTGAGATGGATGCATTTTTTTTATATAAGCTGCCGATGACACCAGCGACTAGCAGGTAGTTGCGAATAGCTTGTTGGCTGGGCTCTCGACGGAATCGTTTATAATAGCCGAAAATCTTGCAGTACTTGAGTACAGCGGGAATAATGCCTGCAGCCCCGTTAGTGGGTGCAGTGACGACGCGGCCGCCTGCTGCGTTTTCCTCATTGACCGCCATGGCATAGGCATTCACCAAGTTCATCATATTGGGATGGGCTGGGTCGGGTGAACCTTCGGCGATTGCTTTTTGATATAAAGCGGGTGCGCGCCGGCGTAGCTTTAAAATACCAGGTAAGTTACCTTCTGTATGACAGCCTTTATGAATGGAGCTCAGCATCACTTCAATGCGCTTATCGAGCTCCTCATTTAAATCCATGCCCGGTGATAGAGCGAGTTCATTCTCAATGGCTAACTGAGCGATGGGTAGCGGATTGTTTTGTTGGGAAGCTATTTTAGACTGTGCTAATAACTCTGCTGCGCTATCAAAGGGGTGAGGGACCGAGGGAGATGGAGGTGGTGGGGCATCCCTATCTGAGTCACGAATAATAAAACCACCACCGATGGAAAAATATAGGGACTGCTTGAGGCAATCGTGACGATTATTATAAGCGGCGAAGGTTAAAGCATTAGGATGGTAATCAAAGGCTTTATGATAATTAAACTGGATATGTTGGTCTGGTATGAAGTCGATGACGGGCCCTTGATCAGTTGCCAGAGTTTGATGGGCAATAATGGAGGCGAGTGTGGGTGCAACCCTATCGGGATCTAGGGTTTCTGGGTGATAACCCATCAAACCCAACATAATAGCTGTGTCTGTTCCATGCCCTTTTCCAGTAAAAGCGAGTGATCCATATAGGGTCGTTATAATAGTATGTATCTCTGATGTGCTAGGTTGTGATTGCATAAAATCTAGCGCAGCTCGCATGGGCCCAACGGTATGTGAACTAGAGGGACCAATGCCAATAGAAAATAATTCCAAAATACTCGTCAAAATGACACCTCATTGATCAGTCGGTATAGGGAGCGCGTCTGATGCTTGCACGCAAAGATAAATTTTAACAGATTGTGAGGCTGAGACAAAATCCTCAACCATCTAGAAGGGCCACCCGAGATGCATGACTTGAGTCGCGTATATGGAGGGGGTGTGCTGACTCGAAAGATCGTTGTCTCAAAATAACAATCATGCGCTCGCTATCGACCTGCTAGGCTTAGCTTTACTTTATATATCTGGTCGACTTCAAGATGCGAAGCATGCACTGAAGTGACTCATCAACCTTGCTAAAGAAATGCTAGCGCCATGCTGCTGTACAACTTTTTTAATCATGATGCATGTATGAGTGAAAGAATACGGTATAGATAGTATATTTTTTATTTCATAAGATAATTCTATTATAAAAATAATATAAGGTGTATCAGGATGATAAATTTATGGCTACTTGTGTTCTTCTTAAGAGATATAGAGGCTTCGCTTAAGGATAAAATACGAAATCTAATGAATGATTATCGGCATCGTTTTGAAGGGCATTCAAGACTTGAGACCCAAGACCCTCATATAGAGGTATTAAATACTATTGTCGATGGTGCACAAGATAATCTTGAAAAAATTCTACCTAGCTTGCTTAAAGCACCTGAGACAAAGCTCGATATTGCTTTGGAAGCCTATAAATTAGTATTGATAGAGCTTTTTCCATTCTGGGAAAATTGTGAGGTAAAGCATAAGGATGTGGCAACAGCAATGAGTCGGCTTAGAAACATATTTAAGGAAGGTGAACTTAATGAATTTCATATCAAGGCTATCCGTGATAATAAATCTTTAGAACCAGGGTCATATCTAAAAGGCCTGAAAAAGATGATGAAACATCAGGTGTTGGATACAGAGACCTTTTCCTTTAGCACAAAGGTTTGTATGAATAATAGTGCTTTGTGTGCAGATGCATTATCCAAAATAAAAAAATCAGGCTTATGGGAGCATAGAAAATTATTTATGGAGAATGCGCAAATTATTCATGAAGGCGTCATCTTTAGAAAGTCTTTGGCTTCTGGTATTAACTCATTAGGGAGCCTCAAGCTATTAAACTATGGGACACTCAATCTCATCACAAAATCTAATATTAGTTCCATAGGGCACGTGGTACTTATGTTAATAAATCTATCAAGCGATCAATTATTAACCGAGGCTAATATAGCTAGGCTCACACAATATGAAAATTTAAATATACTAGCTGAAACTATGATATATTTAGAGTATATTTCTCTAGAACAGAAGGATCTATCTGCTCTATTCACTTATAAAAATATGGCAGAGCTTTCTGAAGCCCTCCGTCTATGGAATACTACTCATCCTCAATTAATCAATAAAGGGTATTTTGAGATATTTATATCCCATGATCATCCAGCAAGTATTGCAGATATATTTTTGAGAATAGAATCTAAAGGTTTATTAAAAAAGAAGAATAAGGGAGAGATAGTAAAGTGTGAAAATGCTCTTGCTCTACAAAAAATAATATATTTATTAGATAAGAGGAAGTTGCTGACACAATCCAATTTAGAGAAATTATTTAGGAGCCCATACTTATTCACTGAAGAAGCGCAGCATCAGGTATGGAATCTTTTAAAACATAATATACTGACAAAAGCAATATTTAAAAAGCTCATACAGCTATCTGGCATTGATAAACGAGAGACTCATGAGTTTAAAAATTTCCTTGCAGAATTGGTTCGGCTCAATGCTGCACGCTTAGAAAGTGAGCCTCATATAGACAGCAATACTATTCATGAAACCTCTCAAAAATCTATTAAAATGTTATATAACGCGTATTCAGAAAACATTATAGATGATCGTTTAGCATTAACACTGAGCAAGATGAAAGCTTGGGTTGATGATGTACCCTCAAGTGCTCGCGGTGATGCAGTGAAGCGATTGATGGTAGACCTCATGAATCCGGAAGATACGAGGTATAATAGAATTTTAGAAGGGACGAATCTATCCATGAAGCAATTGGTTGCACTTAGCTATGCAGCTATTGAGGACGACATTGAGCGGAAGGGTTCCATTGAAAACGCTAAAGACATATTTTTGGATAGGCTTTGGGAAATTCAGCATGTCAACCAGTTAATCAATATTGATGATGCACCTCATGCAGAAATATCACCTATTTCTGTTGAAGATTGCATTAATAAACTAGTGAAGACATTAAAGGACATAAGCAAGGCCAGTGATTTTCATACTCAAGGTTCAAAAAATATCTGGCAGCGTTATAAGAGTTATATGGAATCAGAGGCCATGAATGTTTTGAAAACGGGTCAGGTGAGTATGAGCCAGAAAGCATTTTCAAAGTTTATAAAAAATCCAGATCATCTCCGATTTACTCTTTTAGAAAATGCAGATCAGGGTTTATTAGAAACAGAGTACCTGGCAGAGATTGGGATGGGTGCTACCTCAAAGGATGTTCAATTAGATAAGATGCCTAGGGAATGGTTAAAGTTCATTGACTATCAATCAGTTGTTAATAAATTTATGGCTGAAACGACGTTCTCTGATTCATGTATAGCGGGCCCTTCTTCTAGACTACGATTCAAACGAGGTGTTCAGAATTGCAATGAGTGGGTATATGAATCAGCTAAAGCACTGAAAAAATTTGAGCTTAGAGATAAATTTAGTACAGCTGATGAAGCACTAGCTTTATTTGAAACCTTATATGGAGATAGGTATCCAGATAAGGTGAAGGTTCTAGATAGAGTGCTTGAAGTGAAAGCACAGCTTGTTGGCGTCAGGAACCTTAAAGAAGCATCTGATTTGAAGCAAGTTGAAGCGCATATCGATCAATGGCTTTCAGATTTCTCTAAGAAACTAGGCGAACCTCTTATTAAAACTACTCGTATAGAGGATCTGAAGCATATGCTATCTGCATCAAACAGGAATAGAGTAACACGTTGGATCTTGAAAATAAATGGTCATCATATTGAGCTATCGCGCTCAACAAGAGTTTGGCGATGGAAGGATGCTCGCCTATTTCACAAAGCACAAAAATACACTCATCTTTCGCACTTGCTCGAAGATATGGCTAAGTTCTATGGCTCGAAAGTCGGGGAGCATATAGCTTATAGCCTTCATAAAGCTCCTGTTTTAGATAGCATGTATAAGATTGATAATATTGTCTTAAAATGGTCAGACTCCTATCCGTCGAGAATAGTAGATGCACTATTTCCTTATAGTGATTATAAAATTATTTTTGATCAACATACCTTCTTTTCCAAATTACCTCAGTTAGGAGCAGAGGAATTTTTAACGATTAAAGAATTTCTAGGTAGAGAACTCGAGATCACTGTTAAGGATACACATGCTTCAGGAGAATCTGTTCAAAAATATCGCCGCTATCAAGAAGAGATTTTAGATGTATTAAAAAATAATAAAATTGACACCATAAAAGATAGTGTACGTGATCTTGTTATTAAATATCAGCTCGATCCTATCGACATACCAGCACCTGATAAAATAAAACTAAGAAAGCTTATAGGCACACACCTCAAACAAATTGTTCATCGCTCGTTTGACCATGCGGATTTTGGTTTAGACTTGATAGAGCTTGGAATAAGTGCATTTAATGGTGATCCTAGTGGTTTAATGATGTTCGTTGGAGTACTAGGCTTGCAGAGTTTCATATTGCCCCGACTGACTTCTAAATTACAGCCTATTTTTCGATTATCCTTTTCAGTAGCAACCACTGATCAGATATTGAAGCAGTTGCCTCGGGCGCCAGGAATGATCTTGATGGTGCTGCCTATAGGATATGGTATCTATGCTGCTTTAGATGCAGAAACTAGTATTGAGCGCGCGTTAGTAGCGGTTTCAATCATTGAGGGAACAGCCAATCTAGCGCTGCTCCCACTAAGTGGGCCAGTGGGATTGGTTTCGGTTTTGGGGGTTAGAGTGGCAGCTGCTACTCTAACAGGTGAATTAACATTTATAGCTGAGGAAAAAGCTTATCAGATTCATATGGAGCATACTGTTTGGGAATCTTTTGTGCGTGGATGGTATGTTGAGATCGAAAAATTTAATCTGCAAATAGCTGAAGCTGTTCTGCAAAAAACAATATCGGACCTAGTAGAAACCATACATCGCGAACTGCCAAAAGGGTCCCAAACGGTAGGTATTGTAGCGAGTGCTTATCCAAACATCAAAAGTGAAAAGACGGTCAAAATCGATCGTGATGAATACTTGAGACTCAAACACTTATATCCTCAGGTATCTTCTCACCAGCTATCATCAAAAAAATATTCTATAACGCACGGGCACCTTACTAAGCTTGACACTTATTATATCTCTGAAAAGAAAGTCTATCAATTGACCCCAGAAACAATTCTGTTAGATTCTAGCTTACCTACCTTTCTCCCCTTTAGAGTAGAAGCTAAGGATCACTTTGCTACTTGGATTGATAATAATACTACGACGTATGTCATCATCCCGCATAACAAGAGAGTTGGTTCTAATATTCGTTGTGAGAAACGTTATTTTTTTTCTTTATTTGAATCGCGTGGTAATACACTTGGTATCACGTCGGCAATGCCACACCCCACAATAAAAAAACTCTTAGAAAAGGGTGAAAAGAAGACGAAAGAGTATCTTCGTAAGCTGGCATCCTCAAGACCGACCGGTTTTTTATATGACTTTATCGGTGATCCAATATATGAAATGATCCGCTCTAAAATGCTTTGCATTAATAAGGGTCTTATTAAGCTCATGAATTATGCTTCATACTTTCTGCCTTTTTATGAGCAATTAGTTGACCATCGTTTACCACCCTATGATTTTCATTTCATTGACATAGCTGGATTTTTAGAGCGTGCCGAATTGCGTGGCAATTCAGATAATAAAGAGAACTTATATTTTTATCTATTACGCAAGGGGAAATTTTTCTCTAAAAATTTTTATGAGATCGTTAAGTGGCCAGTATTGCAATTATCTCTATCAGGATATGATACCATTCACTTTAGGTTAATGTCAGTCGAGCAATCCATTCATATCACACGACTGGATGTAAAACGTTGCATCTTAGATTTGCAAGCATTAACAGGATTCTGGGGGCAGCCCGCCGTCTATATCTACGATAAGAAGATCACCATCAACTCTTTTGTGGTGGATATCCCTGCGATGGAACAAGCAGGTTCAATCGTGATTTTAGGTCACCCAAAATTAGTGCATCGTATTAGCAGCCTACCTAAAAATACTGATGTATTA
>JABABH010000145.1 GCA_014238325.1 Coxiellaceae bacterium
AAAGCCAAACCTTCAGCGATAGCGGTTTTACCAACCCCTGGTTCACCAATTAAAACTGGATTATTTTTGGTTCTACGAGATAACACTTGAATAGCGCGGCGAATTTCATCATCACGGCCAATAACCGGATCAAGCAATCCATCAAGGGCATCAGCGGTCAGATCACGCGCATATTTCTTCAACGCGTCATAGCCTGCTTCTGCATTAGCTCCATCAGCATTTCTGCCTTGTCTGACTTCATTAATAGCAGCGTTAAGTGCTTTAGCGGTTAAACCCGCTTTGATTAAAATATCAGCCGTGGGCGCAGATTTCTCCATTGCCAGCGCCATTAGTAAGCGTTCAACTGTTACAAACGAGTCGCCTGCTTTATGAGCTGCCTTTTCAGCCAGAGCCATAACTTTCGCGATAGGCTGCGAGAGGTAGAGCTGTCCGTTTCCACCTTCTACTTTTGGCATTTTTTCAAGGGCCACATTAACTGCTATTAAAGCCTGCTTAGATGAACCGCCTGCTTTTTCCATCAGAGATGAAGCCAGGCCCTCTGGATCATCCAATAGCACTTTTAACAAATGCTCTGGGCTAAACTGCTGATGAGAATTGGATAGCGCCAATGTCTGGGCCGATTGGATAAAACCTTTTACCCGATCAGAGTATTTTTCTATATTCATCAATAATCTCCTTAATCTGCTGTCCTTAAAGGCACAACAAAACGATTGAAGACAGGCTCCCTCAATAGGCAAACCTGATTATGGACTTAATATAGGTGTGAAAATCTTGATTATAAGGGGGCAATAAAAAACCCGGCAGCCTGTGATTATGGACGAACCGGGTTTGATAATCATATCGATTAAATTGCTTTAATCGTCAGCTTGTACAGTCTCTTCATCAGAAGATCCCGCCCTAAACAATCCTTGCGGAAGAGCTGCTGCATCTTCTGACATAGACTCAGAGTTTTCAGTCTCGACTTTGCGAGATGTGCGGCGCGGTCGACGATTTTTTGACGGCTCAGCAACTTCTTCATCGCTTTCAGAGCCATTTGTAGCGCTTATCTCTTCACGCGGAGCTGGGGCATCTTCACGCGAGGCACGGGCATTTTCACGCGGGGCGCGGGTTGAATTTCTCGCATTACGATTGTTGGGACGACGCGTTTCGTTGGAAGATACATCTCCATCAGAATTAGCATCAGTTGATGTTGCGTCATTGCTCTCAGCTTCGCTTGACTGATCGTCCTTAGCATTTTGGGGATTGCTATTTTGATCATTATTAGAATGCGAATTGCGAGGGTTAGCCGCTTGCGCTTCTTCACGTGCTGCAGTTGCTGCCATGACAATACGATTATAATGCTCAGCATGTTGCAGATAGTTTTCAGCAATAACACGATCACCTGAAGAGAGCGCGTCACGAGCAAGGGTAGAATATTTTTCAGCTATATGAGCCGCATTACCGCGGATTTTAACTTCCGGCCCATTACTCTCAAAATTACGATTGCCAGGGTTAGCTGGCTTACGCCCACGTCCCCGCATACGGTTCTTGTTATTATTGTTATTATGTTGAGGCTGCCTCATTTATCTCTCGATATCGTATCTGTGTTGCTGGGAATACCACTAAACGTAGTGGCTCGTTGACCGCTTATAATATGTCAAATCTGTAATTAGTCCTGCCAATGGCCTTTAACTTAAGTATACCGTTTTTCGGTAGATCAATTTTAAAAATGATCGTCTTTAAAATTAAGGGAGCGGTTTGCGTACTCTCCGACTCATTCGTCACGTTACGCTTGAATATTGTTTAGCGCTTTATCAAGGCAATTCCAAGTCTTTTCTTTTCATTTAATACACAGG
>JABABH010000146.1 GCA_014238325.1 Coxiellaceae bacterium
AAGGTATACCGCTCGCCATCACCCACTTCGCATCTTCAGGCACGAGCGGTATATACACATGCTATTTGTAGAATTTAAAAAACGTGATAATATTAACTAGATACGATATTATCTTCGAAGTATTGCGCAAAAAATGGACTAACTGAGTGCCTTATCAACCCAAGACCATTCGAATCTATTATTATGCTTCCTCATTATTTTTATTGCTATTTTTTAGCCTTGTCTCCTACTTCTGGCTACCCATTTTATGGGGCTTAATACTGATTGTCCCTCTCATTTTTCTCGGTATATACGATATTCTGCAAAAACGTAGCAATATTCTCAGAAATTACCCTGTATGGGGGCACTGGCGCTATTTGCTACTCCTCATGCGCCCACAAATACAAGCCTATTTTATAGAAACTGAGTGGGGCGGTAAACCTTTCTCGCACTCACAACGTTTTCTCGTCTATAACCGAGCTAATCAGGCAGTCGATACCATACCTTTTGGAACGCAGTTAGACGTTCATGCACCAGGATATGAATGGGTCAATCCCTCTCTCGCACCGCAAACCCCGGATATGGAAACTAGTACACGCCTCATGATCGGTGGACCGCAATGCAAGCAACCTTACCATGCTTCCCGCTTTAATATTTCAGCCATGAGTTTCGGGGCACTGAGCTCTGAAGCCATTCGAGCCCTCAACCGCGGCGCTAAGCTGGGTCACTTCCACCATGACACGGGCGAGGGTGGATTAAGTTGCCATCATCTGGTTGAGGGCGGAGACCTTGTTTGGGAAATTGGGACCGGTTATTTTGGATGTCGGACGGCCGATGGACATTTTGATCCTGAAAAATTTAAACAGCAAGCCTGTCATCCACATGTGAAAATGTTGGAAATTAAATTATCGCAAGGTGCTAAACCGTCGCATGGAGCCATATTACCTCAAGCCAAAATGACACATGAAATTGCTAAAGCACGTGGCGTACCCATCGACCAGGACTGCATTTCCCCTCCTACACATTCAGCTTTTTCAACACCGCTAGAATTATTAGCCTTTGTTCAACAATTACGTGACTTAAGCGAGGGAAAACCTGTAGGCTTTAAACTCTGCATGGGCATACCTACTGAATTTATGGCGATTTGCAAAGCGATGCTAAAAACCAGCATTTATCCTGATTTCATCGTCATTGATGGATCCGAAGGCGGAACGGGGGCGGCCCCTTTAGAATTTTCAAATTATGTCGGCATGCCCTTAAATGAAGGATTAATTCTCGCTTATAATTGCTTGGTCGGTGCAGGCTTAAAAAAACAGATTCGCTTGATTGCGAGCGGCAAAATTATAACAGGATTTGATCTCCTCACGAAACTCGCCTTGGGTGCCGATGCACTCAATAGCGCACGGGGTATGCTATTTGCATTAGGATGCGTGCAATCCCGACGCTGTCATTTAAATACCTGCCCCACTGGTATCACGACACAAGACCCCCAACGACGCTATGCGATTGACGTCCAAGAAAAGTCGATACGAGTAAAACATTTTCATGCAGAAACGCTGAAAGAATTTTTAAGCCTATTAGGTGCAGCAGGTTTCAACACCCCTGAAGCTCTGCATCCCAGCGTGATTCATCGCAGAATCAGTAAAGAAAAAGCGCTTACCTATGATCAAATTTTCACCTACTTAAATGAAGGTGATTTATTACATCACCGCGCACCTCAAGCGTTTCAAGAAAATTGGGAAGCTGCCCGTGCGGATACTTTTATAACGTATCCGCAACCTCCTTCAACCGACCCAACCATGGAATGAAATGATGCCTAATACGATACAAACGATGAATCCCACCACTGAGGACGTGCTGCAGCAATATGCCGTGATGAACTCCACAGAAATAGAAAATGCTATTGAAGCAACGCATGCCGCTTATCAAGCATGGAGAATCCTAGATTTTCCAACGCGCGCGAATAAACTACGTCAGATAGCCCAAGGTCTACGCGATCATAAAAACGAATATGCGCGTTTAATGGCGATGGAAATGGGAAAACCTATCGTATCGGGCACAACAGAAATAGAAAAATGTGCATGGGTTTGCGAGTATTATGCTAAAGAAGCCGAAAACCTACTACACCCCAAAATAATCGCCTCGAATGCTACAAAAAGTTATGTGTGTTATCAACCACAGGGATTGATTTTTGGAATTATGCCATGGAATTTTCCGATGTGGCAGGTCTTTAGATTTGTCGCCCCTACCTTGATGGCCGGACAAGGCTGTTTATTAAAGCATGCACGCAATGTCACCGGAACAGCCCTAGCCATCGAATCATTATTATTGGACTCAGGATTACCACCCGATATTTTCAAAACTCTTCTGATCCATACTGACCAAGTCGAATCGGTCATTCGTCATCCCGCCGTGGCTGCTGTCACGATTACCGGCAGTGTATCGGCAGGCAGTATAGTCGGTAGTCTCGCTGGAAAATACTTAAAGCCATCAACTTTAGAATTAGGCGGGAATGACCCTTATCTTATTTTATCGGATGCCGATATAGAGCAAGCCGCAGACATGTGTATCACTTCTCGACTTAATAATTCAGGGCAAGTCTGCATTGCTGCAAAACGTATCATCGTGATGGATGATATCTACGAAGCATTTAAACAGCTCATCATCCATAAAATAAAAAACATCGTGATGGGCGATCCCTTAAAAGAGAACACACAATTAGGACCACTGGCACGAGCAGATTTACGCGATACTGTCGACCAACAAGTCAAAAAAACGCTGGAACAAGGCGCACAACTCGAATGGTGTCAAAAGCACATCCCTACCACTGGATTTTACTATCCCATAACGCTCTTAGGTGAAGTCACATCCCAGATGTGTGCCTTTCAAGAAGAAATATTTGGGCCTGTCATGACATTAGTACGCGCCTCAAGTGAAGAAGCAGGGATCAAGCTAGCCAATCAGTCAGAATTTGGACTCGGTGCCGCTGTGTTTACGAAAAATATAAGAAAAGGTGAAATGATAGCATCACAACAGCTAAACGCCGGGATCTGTGCCGTCAATAGTCTCGTATCTTCCGACCCCCGACTACCTTTTGGCGGCATGAAACATTCCGGCTACGGCCGTGAATTAGGGGCAGCAGGCATTCGTAGTTTTATGAATATGAAAACCTTGTTTATTCATCACGAATAAACAGACGAAAAGACACCGGAGAGAGCGGGATTCGAACCCGCGTGGGCCGACTAGGCCCCATCCGATTTCGAGTCGGCGCCGTTATGACCACTTCGGTACCTCTCCACCTCGCATTCTATAGCAGTCACGCCGTATTGCAAACTATCAGCGCATCGCCAATACGCCTTGCCATTCCTCAGGGGTAACCGGTGTAATCGACAAGCGATTTCCCTTTCTCAAAATCAACATACTGGCTAAGGCTTTATTTGCTCTTAAGTCAACCAGCGAAATCAGATGACTCAATTTTTCTACTAAGCTAACATCCACCATCACCCATCTTGGGTCTGCTGGGGTGCTGAGTGGGTCATAGTGATGGTCATCCGGATCAAAAGCCGTAGGATCCACGTAGGCAGCTCGAGTAATTTGAACGATCCCCACAATACCAGGCTGCTTGCAACTGGAGTGATAGAAAAAAGCATGATCGCCCACTTGCATTTTATCACGCATAAAATTACGTGCTTGATAATTCCGGACACCATCCCATGTGGTGGTGCGATTGGGCGCTTTTTCTAGGTCATCTATGCTATACGACCCAGGCTCTGTTTTTAATAACCAATACATCATCGACTACTTATGTGGCGGCCTACTTGCTCTAACTGGGCTAGATCAATATACTATCTCAAAATTTTAGCATAAATCTAGACGACACCGAAACTACCAAGAAAATACAATGCGCGCTTCATATCTTTTTCCAGAGGTCATCGCTCCTCCAGATAATCAGACAGATACTGAGACACTCGCCCTATGCAATGAAATTGTCGAATATGCCCGTGGGATGCGCAATCGTATCACTACCCTCGCCTTCTATACTTTTATTCATGGTCCTCTTCCTAAGGAAGGCGCTTTCAATGCCCTTTGCCTTCGGGATGGTCCAATACAATGGAACGATTCTGATACAGAACGTTGGTATATCTTACATGCTTCTATCACGAACATGAATGATAAAGACAGCGCAACAATCAGGCTTACAGAGTTGCTTGAGGCCGCACGACAAAAACACGGGGATGATTTATTTTACCCTGCGAAGGAAGAAATATCCCTTATTGAGTTTTATGCAAGCCTAGAAGCAGAACCAGCGGCATCTGCTGATACCAGTCCATGTAAACTTCCTAACAATACACCTAGACCTCCTCTTAAAAGGAGCTATTCAGCTGGTCCAACCATGTAGGGATAGGCTTTAAGTCCGTCCTATATTGTATATGACGGATTTGCTGCTCGATCTTAATCTCACACCGTAGGCTCGGCGCAGGAAGAAAAGCCTCCCCTTTTTTTGCCCATTCCACCAAGAGAATCGCCTCTTCTTGGCAGTAGTCTTCTAGCCCAAGGTAATAAAGTTCGCTTGGATCAGAAAGACGATATAAATCCGTATGGACCACTACCCCTTTTAATATTGTATAAGTTTCTATTAAAGTATAACTGGGACTCTTGACAAATCCGGTATACCCTAAGCCTCGTAAGATGCCGCGCGCTAAGGTCGTTTTCCCGGCACCTAAGCTTCCTTCCAAGTAAATCACAGTTCCAGGCGGACATATTCTTCCTATACGATGACCAAAATCCAGCATAGCTTGTTCATTAATAATAGGGATATGGAACATAGGCATCCTATGGAGAGCATTATGCATTCACCAAGGTCCGCAGATATGGAAATAAATCGGTCGCCAATAAACCACGCTCTCCTTCAGACTCAGCGGCTTGATCAGCAGCCATTGAATGGATTAATACTCCCTTCTCTGCAGCCATCGCACAAGAACACTGTTGGGCCAATAGTCCACCCATCACACCGCTCAGTACATCTCCCATACCGCCCGAGGCCATGCCTGGATTACCAGCAGCACAAATACGGATGATCCCGTCCGCAGCTTGAATCAATGTCCCCGACCCCTTGAGTACAATCGTACCATGATATTTTTCCTGTAATTGCTGAATCGCCGCCAATCGATCATCCTGTATTTCTGCACACGTGAGATTCAGCAAGCGGGATGCTTCTCCTACATGGGGGGTCAATATCCAATGATCTCTTTGCACGGGAGCCTGACTTAATAAATTTAAAGCATCGGCG
>JABABH010000147.1 GCA_014238325.1 Coxiellaceae bacterium
GTAAATGGATTTCTGAGGCTATTGAAGATTTTTTGAAGCTTAAGGAGTATTACACGCTTGTTGAAATGGCAGAACTTGTTGATGACCTATCAAAAATAGAAACAGTTTACATAACTACTGATTTAGAAGACAAACTTGATGCGGCCATTATAGAGGTTAGGAAAAACCACCCAGCTTTAGAAGGTGTGAAAAGTCTAATTGTTCGTGCCAGCATCATTAGACGATTGGTTCTACTAGGCAAGCGAAAATAAAGTCACTTTATCAACTCCTAACTTATTGAAAATTATATAGAATAATTGGTTTATTTCCTTTTTAATTTCTTTTCCTAATCATGACGTTTACAGGGTGGACATTAAAAAACCATTATGTACAGTGACCTCACTTTTATATAACTATTTGATTTACAATAATATTAATTGACTTGTTATAAACCATGGCGTTTACAGGATCGTGATAATAGTTTGAGACAAGTAATTTATCATAATTATAAACATGGTAACCAAAATGATGTGTTTATTAGTAAGTTAGTCTATATCATCATGCTATCAGTTATGTTCTATCCTAAGTAGATGTCATCCTTTGAACGGCGTTGTTGCGTAATGCACTTTCCAAGCAGTACGATCTTTTAATACTGGGTGGAAGCTGTACAATATCTTTATCAATATCACGAGTGAGACAAGGAGCTTCAGATGAAGAAAGCAAGATACCGGGTTCGCAACTGGCCCGATTACAACCAAGCGCTCGTGGATAGAGGAAGCATCACCTTGTGGTTTAATCAAGAGGTGCTGAATGCTTGGTCTGATTCTCAACCTACCGGTAAACCAGGACGGCCGTATGCTTATTCACATGTCGCGATCACAGCTTTAATGCTGATGAAATTTGTGTTTAAATTAACCTTTCGCCAAATCGAAGGATTGGGCCGGTCGCTTCTAGGGTTATTAAATGTAGATATCAAGATACCCTCTTATACTCAAATATGCCGTCGTCAAAACCACTTGCCACTCGATCTTTCTCCTATGAAACGGGATGTGCCTATTCATGTCGTGATCGATAGCACAGGCTTGAAAGTCTACGGTGAAGGAGAATGGAAGACACCGCAGCATGGTGTCAGAAAACGACGTATCTGGAGAAAACTTCATATCGGTGTGGATGCTGCTACTGGGGAAGTCGTAGCTGAAGAACTGATGACTGCTCGCGTCACGAATGCTGAAGTCTGTCCCCATTTACTCCATCAAATCGATGAATCAATCAGCTATGCCAGCAGATGGAGCCTATGATCAAGCGCTCTGCTAGCAAGCTTTGCAGGAGAAGCAAGCCCAAGTGAATATTCCACCCTGAAAAAATGCAACCATCTCAACAGGATAAAAGCCCGTCTCGTCATCAGAATATTCGTGCTATTCGACAAGTAGTCAGAAAACAATGGAAAAAAGATGTCGGGTATCATCGCCGTAGTTTAGTAGAAACGGCTAGGTATCGAATTAAACAGATCTTTGGGAGTCAACTCGCCTGTCGTTCTTTACGTCATCAAATAACGGAAGCCAGAATTCGATGCAAAGCATTCAATATCATGACTCAACTCGGGATGCCTCAGTCAGTGCTGAGATGAAAAGGCGTTGATAACATTTTCTTCTCAACATCGTTGCACTAAAATTTCTTTACGAAACAACGCCCCTTTAAACATGATCTGTCCCGAAAACGTCATATTTAGGGCAAGGTTACATCCTGTAAATGTCATGCTTAAGGAAGTCTGATAGACAGAACTATTTGTTTTCATGTAGTAATGTAGCAAAATAGCAAGGTTCTAATGTATCACCTCAAAATAGTAGGTATAAAAACATAACTAATCATTTATATTATTAGTTATGTATATATAATTAAAATATAGCTAAATCAACTATATATAGGTAAATTAGGTAAATGGAGAAGAAGAGACTCATTCTGAAGCAGTTAGACAATCAATTAGTTCCATTGCAGGGTGGACTTACTTTCCCAAGACAGGGGTGGGTTAGAACGATTCGAAAAGCCATAGGCATGACGATAAAGCAACTAGCTAAGCGATTGCGAGTAGATCCATCTCGGGTCGTTAAAATTGAAAGTTCTGAACAGGAAGGGGCCGTGACGGTTAAGACACTAGCGTCTGTAGCAGAGCAGTTGAACTGTCGGCTGGTTTATGCATTTGTACCCCATGAACCTTTTGAAAAAACAATAGAAAGAAAAGCGAAAGAATTGGCTTTACAGCAAGTCAAGCGAACCTCGCATACCATGGATTTAGAAGATCAGTCCGTTGACGTAAATTGGAAAAAAGAACAGGTAGAGGCGTTAACTCGTGAGTTATTACGCCAGTCTTGGAAACACTTGTGGGAGGAGTAGGAATGTGGGAGTATCCACCAGGTTCAAAAGCGATAGATCCAGATGAGGCAGTGAGCTTAATTCCACAACATATCACAACACAGAAGCAACTCAATGAGTGGGAACAAAGTAATATTTTAACGGTTGAACATTGGCTAACGAACAAGCGGTTTTGTATTGAAGATGTTGTAACTACTCACTTTGTGAAACACATTCATGTTAAAATGTTTGATAAAACATGGCGGTGGGCGGGGCACTTTAGAAACACGAATAAAAATATCGGTGTTGACTGGTTTAACATATCGGTAGAACTGAGAAACCTGCTTGATGACATTCAGTATCAAATTGAACATGGAGTTTATGGAAAAGATGAATTGGCTACTCGATTTCATCATCGTTTAGTTGCGATACACCCGTTTTCAAATGGCAATGGACGTCATGCACGTATGATGACAGATATTTTTTTGTTGTCACTTGGATCAGATAGGTTTACATGGGGCCATACAAATTTGACTGAGTCCTCTAAAGTAAGAGCAAATTACATTGCTGCGCTACGTGCTGCAGATGCATTTGATTATAGCTTACTGCAAAAGTTTGTACGAGAGTAATTTTAATGTAAAGGCTCTTATTCAGCAACGCCTCACAGATCATACGCATTTAGGTAAGCTCATCCTGCTTGGAAAGTACTTTATGCAACAACGCCGCTTCCATCTATTATTAAAAGCTCGCACTGCTTGGAAAGTGCATTACGCAACAACGCCTATGCACTATAGGAGAGTATTATGAGGTCCCCGCTGACTGTTTAATTATTGATAGGATCGACCCTACTACGGATCTAAGCACTAGGTGTCGTTTAACGAAATCTTCTAAGTATCTATTTTTTGATATGAGTATTAGGCGATTGGCTGTTGGTGAAGGTTTGCGTTTGTCTCAAAAATATTATGGGGAGATTTTTGAATAGTTTGTTGGAGTTGAATTACTTGAATTAATTCGCCATGGTTAAATAAACGGCGATTAAATAAGTAGATGGTTTAACATCATGATAAAAATTTAAAATCAGAAAATATGACGCAAACGGTTCATAATATTTTTATGAACTCTTATTCTGAGGAAATATACAAGACTGGAATATATACTGTATTCTTGGGCTTGACAGACTGCTTCACACATGATTTCATGAAGAAAGGAAGCATCGCCATACGGGATACCTTGTTGAGCCGCGATTTCGACCGTCATTAATGATGGGGGTATTCGAGCAATCTTTCATAATTTGAATTGGCGTCACGTTGAGGGAAAATAGTTTTATAAAAACTTCACCCTGCTGGCCTCAAAGAAATAGGCAATGTCAGATTGTTTAATTGAATCATGGAAGAGGATGCAGGGGAAAGCCTACCTGCCTTTCCCCTGCGCATAAGAATAGTGATTTTTTCAATACGTGAGAGTATTTTTTTCTAAATTCAAGCATCTTATGGTAAACAAAAATACGTATTAACTGATAGCTATGGAGCTAGCTATCTCATAGCGTCTTTGATGCATCAGTTTTTTCTGATGCTCTAGGGAATTTTTCCATAAGGCGTTTTCAAAGCAGAGCTAGCTTTTAATGATGGATGAAATTTGTACCCTATCTTTATCCATATTGTTAATTAAGATAAGGAGTTTCAGTTGAAGCAGATACGATATAGATCTACCCACTAACAACAACTCAAGATAATAGATATACTGTTTCCAAGTTTGACCATCTGGGGATGAATAAATGCCTTATAAGATTGGTTTGTGTAATCGGGTTGTTTCCATGATTGAGAAGGGAATGAGTCAAACAAAAGCGAGTGAAGTTTATAAAGTTGGTAGGAAAACCATTTATAGCTGGCTTCGTTTAAAACAAACCACGAGCCATTTAGAGCCCAAAAGGAACTTGCAAAAAGGCCTTGGCATCATGGAGCGTGATGCCTTTAAAAAATTTGTTGATGCACATCCAGATTTCACTCAAGAAGAAATAGCTAAATATTTTTCAGTTGGCTCGTCCACGGTGGGTTGCACATTAAACAAGATCGGTTATTCGCCGTCAGACGTTCCGCAGAACGTAGTGAAGAAATAAAGGAAATAGATACAAGCGAAATGGTTTATGTTAATGAATTGGGCATGAATGATAATGATTTTTATCCCTATCCATGCCACAACCTATCAATTTTTACTTTTATACTATTCTGAACTGAACAATAAGGGCACGATGGTGCGGTGTAACACCGCACCATCGCCAACCGCAATTAACTAAGCTGGAGTTAAATATATCTCATGTCATTTTAAACGAATAGATCGGATTTCGCCAGTAAAAAATTATGTATGTTCTAACTTTTCTTAAACTGAAGCGGGTAGTATGATAATAACATTTCTTTAAGTGTCTTAGTCCCCTAAAATGTAACTACTTGGTTGTAAGATTTGCGATATTGCAGATCTATGGAGAGGAGGTTACCGATGAAAAAACGTTTTACAGAGCA
>JABABH010000148.1 GCA_014238325.1 Coxiellaceae bacterium
ATGTTTAGGTGAATTTGAAGGCTTTAAACATTCAAAAAGAATAAAAATTAGGAGAATAAGGCCAATAATCAAAATAACACGCTTATGACGCCCCCAAATACGCATGAGACCCTTTTGCACGACCCCTAAAACCTTAGCATCGGATGATGCCGCAGCAGTCGGTTCTTTTGATGTTTTATTCGGGTACGTATAACTATCTTGTTTCGATGACGTTTTATGATGATCAGACATTATGCCCCCTCTCTATGATGAGCTTCTAATACAGGTGTTTTCTTGGATTTCCCCTGCAGTGCTTGAGGAGAGGATAATTGCACATCACTCATAAAGAGAACACCAATACCCTCACCGGCGTTTACCGTCACGGTTGGAGGAATATTAAAGTTATTGCCGACAGAATCTGCATATTTTTCTCCCGTTTTACCGAGGCCTAATAAGGTGTACTGCGCTGCACTTAGATGCCCCTTAGTCGTCGTCCAATGCACTGGCCCAAAACTACCAGTATCTTGCGTAGAAGCTAAAATGCCTTCAGATATACCTGATAAAAATGAGGAAGCAAATAGGCTGCCGTAACGCAAGAACCAATGCGAATCCACATGATCAGCTAAGGCTGTGTGTGCAGTATTTTCATCAATGGCTACGGCATTAATCGATACGGTTCTAGAGAAGCGAGGCAAATTAGCTAAGGTAAAATTAACAACTACCTTCTCACCTGATAACACAAAATGACCTACCACCTTTGACCCTTTTAGAGGACCCGTTACGATCGTAGCTAAAATAGGACTTTTTTCATCACTATTAATACTGGTATCTAAAATCGCAAACATCACTGTGCCTGCCTTAATCCAAGGTCCAGCAGGCGTATTCGTCTCCGATGATGTACCTGAATCAGTGGTATGATCCAGTTGATGGGTTTCTAATTGACCTACTTGATACACCTGAGTGGGAGAAATATGGCTCCATCCTTGCATCAGCTCCTTAGCTTGTTCTTGCATCGATGCTTGCATTTGTTGCACGGCTGCCCGACGCTGATCTTGAGTAAAGAGCTCATTTTCATTATTACGTATAGCGGCCAATCGCTGATCTGTGCCAGCAATATTGGGAACACCAGCATCTCGATTGTGTTGCGACGATATAGGGTCAATTCCTTCTCCCTCATGAGCCAATAAGCCAGATTCTTGGCCTTCCGTGACAGCACCATGGGAAGAAGATGAGGCATAGCCCGCTTGCTGAGGCGTCAATCCAGCGCGTAGCAAATCACCTTTTGTGTATCCAGCATGACGCAATATATCCGGAGATATGCCCGCATTTTTCAAACCAGAGGCGGAAAATCCAGCTGCTTTTAAGGCCTTAGCTGAAAATCCTGCCGCATGCATCTGTCCAGCCGTGAACCCAGCGCGTTCAAGTGCCCCTGCAGCAAATCCAGCGGCTTTTAAACGGCTAGCACTCAACCCTGCATTTTTTAAGGATTTAGCAGTAAATCCAGCTGCTTTTGGGGCCTTAGCTGAAAACCCTGCATTTTTTAAAGCTGCTGCAGAAAAACCGGCATGCTTTAATTGTCCTGCACTAAATCCTGCATCTTTTAATTCTTCAGCCGTATAGCCAGCTGCTTTAAGAGATTGCAATTCACAACCCTTATTTTTTAAATAGGCTGCTGATGCCCCTTTTTCTTGAGCTTGTTTAATAGCATCAGGTGAACACAGGGTGTGTGCTGCATGAGATACCGTCATACCTGCTGCCGTCAGAGCACGGGGGGTATACCCCGCCTTTTTTAAGTTCTGTGCGCTAAATCCTTCATCCTTAAGAGCTTTTGCTGAAAATCCTGCAGCCTTTAAGGCTGAGGCATCGGCTCCAGCTGCGGCCAATTCTCCGGCATTAAAACCTGCCTTTTTAAGATCAGATACAGAAAAACCTGCTTGCTTTAAGTCTTTCGCTGAAAATCCTGCATCTTTTAATTGGGCTAAAGAAACGCCACAGTTTTTTAGCTCTTTGGCAGAATAACCAACAGAAGCTAAATCTCCGACCGTATAACCTGCATCCAATAAAACCGGACAAGCGCACGATTGACAAAGTAACTCTTCTGCAGAAACGCCGGCCTCTCTAGCTCGTTTCAACGCAGATAGTTCACAATTTGCAGGATTAGGTTGATACATCACGACTGATTTTTTTATAGGGCAAGCATGATGCGTCGCTGTTAATTCAGATTTTGAAGGGTCATTCATATCCATCGGATCAGAGAAACCATCGAATCCAGAACGTGTAAATGTTGGAACAAAACTGCCAGCATGCTGACGCGCATCGCGCACTTGTTGAGCATTTTGCTTATTTTGCGCTTGCACATAAGCTTCAGAAGAGTCTCCAGCACCAGTG
>JABABH010000149.1 GCA_014238325.1 Coxiellaceae bacterium
CCTTCAGAACTTATTCGGGGGTTCTGAAGCTCGAATTTTCCGCTAGCGGTCGGAATATAGATCACGATGATGGCATGTATTGCAGCATAATAATGGAGACTCGTTAGCGGGTGGTGGCTGATCGCCACGAGCTCGCTGACTGAAGGGCGATGTTTCCCCAAACATCGCCCTGTTAGCCTACCTGCTCGTTGGCGAACAGTTTTATCCCTCACATGAGGGTGGTTGATAGTAATTATACACAGGATAAGGAGCATTGAAAAAAATAAAAATGTCTATTATTTGAAATTATTAGCGTGACATACAGGTGCAGTAAACACCCATATGCCACTCATCACAACACAACTGAACAGGAGTCGTGCCATGACTGCACCTAGCGTATCGCAATTATTGTCGTTAATAAAGCATCAAATTGAAGAACATACGATGATTCACGAGCAATTATCCAAAGCAGAAGCGTTAACGAAAGTCGCTTTAAGTACCAATTTTTCTGAGTTCCCAGCATTCGTCATTCATGATTATTTTTGGACGCTCAGTGACTTGGTAGAAGAATGTTTGGGTCTGAATGAAAAGGGACTGGATTTCCTGATCAAAGCTTCAAACACTGCATCAGAGGATAATACAACCCATAACGCTTAAACTAGCATTCAATCATCATTGAGAAAAGATGTGGCAGCAGCGCTATGGCAAAGTTTTAAAATTTTTCGTAGGGGATGGGGACAGATTGATGTTTTCGCCATTCAAAATTTTTTAAATAGCTTGCTGCCACATCACGATCTTCAATAAAGAGGATATTTTCAGCATTGCGCTGTTGCGCGCTATTTGTAAAATTAAATGATCCCGTGATGATTTGGTCATTGGATGGTGCAAAGAACGAGCGAGAAGTCGAATCCCAAAGAGTTGTTTGATTCGATATATAGCAGTTTCTGATAAACTACGGTGATGCAGCCAACATCTTGCGCTTCCATTATTTTCTGCCTACTTCGAATGGCACGACTATTCTGATCACGAGAGGCGTTATGCAACAACGCCCTAACGCCCCTTAGGATATAGATCACGTTTCAGCGTCATGATCTTGCGATCCCTTTTCGGGCTTGGTCTGAAAGACATAAGTCTGTAAAATGGCTTCCAAGGCTGAGGCTTGTAGGGGTTTGATTAAGATTTCTTGCATCCCAGCCTTGATTGCATCTTGGTGGACCTCAGCATTATCAGCATGTCCCGTCAAGGCGACAATGGGTACTTGCGATTGAGTTTGATCCTTCAAAGCTCGAATTTTTTGAGTCGCTTCAATCCCGCTAAAATCGGGTAAGCCTACATCCATTAAAATAAGATCGTAATGCCCCTTCTCAGCCATGGTTACTGCCTCAGCACCACTTCCAGCCATGTCGATATGACAATCAAAAGGTTTGAAAGCCAGCTTTTCTGCCATGGCTGCAATCGGATTATCTTCAACGATCAGAATAGAAGCGGTAGCAGCTTGAGCCGATACCGATCCCTGATCAAGGTGAGTCTCCGTATCAGGTGGGGTTGAGATTGGAGGGCGTATAGATGTCCTGACTCGATCTGCATGATCAGAGACGGTCAAGGGCAAGACCACGGTAAAACGAGAGCCTCTTCCTATGTCACTAGCAACATCGATAGTGCCTTGCATGGCTTCAACATAGCGTTTAACGGTATATAATCCAAGCCCTGATCCTTTATAGACTCCCTCATAAGAGGGGGTGAGTCGCGAAAAATGTTCAAAAATTTTATCGAATTTAGCTTCTGGGATGCCGATACCGGTGTCTTTTACCTGAATTTTTAATTTTATAGTTTGTCCCATAATAACATCCGTATTATCTTCTTGCGACAAGCTCACACCTATACTGACTTCACCTTTTTCTGTAAATTTTAATCCGTTACCGATAAGATTAAGTAAAATACGATCCAAATAAATACGCGAACCTTTTAAATAACGCGGCACTGCCTGATCAAGCTCATAGAACAAATGTAGTTTTTTATGTTGTGCCGTGGGTTGCAGTAGTTCAATATTATGACGTAACAGCTCATTTAAATCGAATGA
>JABABH010000150.1 GCA_014238325.1 Coxiellaceae bacterium
ATGGCTGGCGAAAAATAAATGTTCGCTCAGCCACTTAAGGAGAAAATCGCGGTTTTCCCCTTAAGAATCCCCATCGCGATGAGTCACTGCATCTTGAAGTGAGATGGGTATACTTGGCGTGATGGAGGGATACGACTATATTCAAGGTATAACATAATGGGTAGATGAAGTATGAAACGATTATTGATCATGGCAGGGGGCACAGGAGGTCATATTTTCCCCGCTTTGGCCGTAGCGCGTGCATTGCATGCAAAAAACGTGGAAGTGCATTGGCTCGGGACAGAGCAAGGATTAGAAAAGAAATTAGTCCCATGTGAATTTATATTCCACAGTCTATCTATCAAAGCGATGCGAGGAAAGGGGTGGCGACGGTATAGTATATGGTTAGGGCAATTGATGATAGCCTGTTGCCAGGCTTATCGAGTGGTCCGTCACGTACGTCCAGATATTATATTGGGAACCGGTGGGTATGTTGCCGTTCCTGGTGGCTTGGTAGCATGGATCATGCGTATTCCCTTAATTATACATGAACAAAATGCAATCGCCGGATGGACGAATCGCTGTTTGAGTAAAATGGCAAAATCAACCTTACAAGCTTTTCCTCAGGCATTTTCTTGCGATGACTCTCAGATAAAAACCATCGGGAATCCTATACGCCAAGAGCTAAATGATGTGCCTGTGCCGGCTGTACGCTTTCTTAATCGAAGGGGAGCTTTACGTTTATTGGTGCTAGGGGGAAGTCAAGGTGCGCGTGCGATTAATCAGTGGTTATTATCGGCTTTGGCTCATGGTGCCCCTCTAGATCATATCATTATTAGGCACCAAACTGGGGAGTTAGACTTTGAGTCTGTGAACAATAGATACAAGTCGCTGTCTGTTCAGGTGACGGTATCCCCATTTATAGAGGATATGGCCGCGGCTTATAGCTGGGCCGATTTTGCGATTTGCCGTGCTGGGGCGTTAACTATTAGCGAATTGGCAGCGGTAGGCTTAGGAAGTTTATTAATCCCGTATCCCTATGCTGTGGATAATCATCAATGGCATAATAGCCTGTTCTTGGTGCGAGCAAAAGCCGCGATCTGTGTGCCACAGGCTGAGTTAACGACGGAGTATTTTCCCCAATTAGTGAAAGGCTTTTTAGAGAATCGTTCGAGCTTATTGGGCATGGCAGAGGCGGCACGCGCATTAGCACAGCCTAAAGCAGCTGAGCAGATTCTAACCGAATGTGATCGGTGGTGGGGGAAGTATGCTTCCAATCATGTGTAGAGAGGTCAATTGATGAGCTTAGATCATCAGCGTCCCCAGCGTATTCATTTTATCGGCATAGGCGGTATTGGGATGAGTGCGCTGGCAGAGATATTACTCAAAAAAGGTTATAAGATAACAGGTTCTGATCTCCTGCCTAATCAGAATACAGAGCGCTTACAGCAGCTGGGCATTAAGATTCGCTTTGATCATGCGGGGCATGATGTCAAAGAGGCCGATGTGGCAGTGTATTCCAGTGCCATTGCTCGGGATAATCCCGAGTATGTCTTGGCAGGACACATATCTATACCACGTGTGAAGCGTGGGGATATGTTGGCCCAGATTATGGGGGATTATCATGGGATCGCGGTATCGGGCTCTCATGGAAAAACAACGACTGCTGGTTTATTAGCACATATCTTGATGATCGCTCACCTAGATCCGACATTTATGATTGGTGGTTTGATTGCTGATATTACTCGTGATGGTGTATCTGTATCGACTCAATCGCAGGATGTGACTAAAACGCACTCAGCTATGCGCTCGGTTTATACACCGGCTCGCTTGGGTGTGGGTCGTTACTGCGTCGGGGAAGCTGATGAGAGTGATGCCTCTTTCTTGTTTATGCATCCGAATGTGATCGTAGTGACGAATATCGATGCGGATCATTTAAGTCATTATGCAGATGACTTCCGTCAACTACAGGCGAGCTATGTGCAGTTCTTATCACAAGTATCGCCAACAGGCATCGTTATTTTGTGTTTAGATGATCCGGTGATAGCTCATTTGCTCCCTGAGTTTCGGGCTAGTTTACCAGATCAGGCGCGCTTGTTGACCTATGGTTTTTCTGAGCAGGCCGATTATTCAGCACGTCATTATCGTCAGGATCAATGGACTTGTCATGTTGATGTGCGAGTGCCGAATGGGTCGGAGCTGCTGCCCATCACTTTAAATATGCCGGGTCAACATAATGCTTTAAATGCACTGGGCGCGATTGCCGCTTGCTACGCGACCGATACGGCTCACGTTTCTGTGAAGGATTTACAACGAGCGATGGCAACCTTTCCGGGTGTTGATCGACGTCTGGGTTACCATGGAGAGATTGCAGTATCAGGTGGTTATGCGACGGTGATTGATGATTATGGCCACCATCCCAATGAGATAAAAGCAACCTTATCCACCGTGCGCCAGGCTTGGCCTAGCCGCCGGATTGTTTTAGTTTTTCAGCCTCATCGCTATACCCGAACACGGGATTTGATGGCGGACTTTGCATCGGTATTAATGGAGGCTGATGTATTATTATTGCTTGATATTTATAGTGCGAGTGAAGCACCGATTGCGGGGGTTAGCACACACACCTTATTAGAGAAAATTGCTGGAAAAGCTAAGCAAGTCCCAATTTTTGTACCGACCATCGACCTGTTACCAGATTATTTACATCGCATATTACAAGGAGGGGATATTCTTTTATTACAGGGTGCAGGAACCATTGGCGATGCGGTGAAGATGGTCATAGAGCGCTATGCGTGATATCGCTTTTAAAGGGTTACGTGGAGAACTATTGCTACGTTATCCACTAGCACGTTATACGTCTTGGCGTGTTGGGGGGCAAGCTGATCGTGTGTATCGTCCTGTTGATCTTGCCGATTTGCAACATTTTATCCAGCAGCTACCGTTGGATGAGCCTTTAACATTTTTAGGCCTAGGCAGTAATATCCTCGTGCGAGATGGCGGCATTGCTGGAACAGTGGTGATGCCCTTACAGCGATTGCGAACCCTAACGCGTATGGATCAGCATATTATAAGGGCTGAAGCCGGTGTGACCTGTGCGCAATTAGCTAAAGCTTGCATTGAGCAAGGATTTAAAGCGGGCGCATTTTTTGCCGGTATTCCGGGTACGGTCGGTGGGGCGTTGGCGATGAATGCGGGTGCCTTTGGTGAAGAGACATGGGGCCATGTCGATCAGGTGGAGATAATGGATCGGTCGGGACGGGTCGTGCAGCAACCAATAAGCGCATTTAAAGTGGGGTATAGGCAAGTTTGCCCATTAGATAATATTGCGCCATTATTTATTGCTGGATATTTTCGTTATAGGTCGGGGGACCCAGTAGAGGCTCAAGCGCATATCCGTCAATTATTAAAATCACGTCATGATCAGCAACCCATCGGGTCGTATAGCTGTGGTTCGGTCTTTCGTAATCCGCCGGGTGATTATGCCGCTCGTTTGATTGAGGCTGCTGGTTTAAAAGGCAAACGTATGGGTGGGGCGATGGTTGCAGAAAAACATGCTAATTTTATTTTAAATACGGGTCATGCTAGCGCATGGGATATTGAGCAATTAATCGAGCAGGTGAGTCAAGCAGTGTATACGCATAGTGGCGTGCCATTGATAAAAGAAGTGCATATTCTAGGGCGGTTGGCTTTGTGATCGGTGATGATGAGCGTTCGTAATGTATGGAAAAGTGTGCGTCGAGATCATCGGGGTGGAGGTGAGCAGCATCGATGGCGTGTTTATGGGGCTGGCCTTTTTAGGGGGTATCGATATCGGTATCTCGTGATGCTGGTTCTGTTCCTAGTGTTGACGTGCTGGGCCATCATGGCGTGGCCTCATCTGCATTATTTTCCTTTTCGGCAGGTCGATTTGAGTTTAGATCGGCAAGCTCAGTATATGCATCATATCATCTGGAAGGATATTATAAAATCGCGTCTACAAGGCGGATTTTTCTCTTTAAATTTAGAAAAATTTCAGCAGTCCTTATCCGATTTGCCTTGGATAAAATCTGTATCAGTGCGGCGTGTGTGGCCTGGGCGTTTGGTGATTC
>JABABH010000151.1 GCA_014238325.1 Coxiellaceae bacterium
AAAAATTCATCTACAACAGCGGCAACTTCTAATGTGAGCTCTTCCTGTAATGCCATTTCTTGTGATTTTGACCAACAACCCTGCGATTCCAAATAACGCGCTAAACGACCCAATGGTTCATATGTCCACGCTTGCTTCATCGCCTCAGAGCTCACATAACGACTGGCATCATCTGCCGTTGTATGGTCAGATAGCCGATACGTCACGGCCTCAATTAAAGCAGGACCACCACCATCACGCGCTTGCTGCAATGCTTGATCAACACTATAGCAAACAGCAATGACATCATTCCCATCAACTTGTATACCAGGAAAACCACCAGCTACAGCTTTTTGCGCTAAGGTTTCACAGCCTGTTTGCTCATGATAAGGTACCGAAATCGCCCACTGATTATTAATCACTAAAAACACAACAGGCAATTGCCAACATCCCGCTACATTGAGTGCTTCATAAAAATCACCTTTGGAGGTCGCACCATCACCACAGGTCACCAAAACAGCCCTAGGCTCTTCTCGAAATTTCAAAGCATAGGCGACACCTACAGCGTGTAACAACTGCCCAGACACCGAAACACAAATCGGAAAGTCTTCTTGAGGCGCTGCATGGATGTAATCACTCCCACGTTCACTGCCTCCCCAATAGGCCAATAGCTCAGACAGTCGCACCCCACGCAATAATGCGATGCCTTGCTCACGATAACTCGGGCAAAATATATCTGTCTTCTGCATGGCGTGCCCAGCTCCAATCCCAACAGCCTCTTGACCTTTTGAGGCAGGAAAGGTGCTAATTTTACCTGTTCTATGCAAATTAATCGCTTTATTATCAAATTTCCTGATCAACGCCATCATACGATACAAATATAATAAAGTAGCTTGATTTGCACATGCAGGAAAAGGCTGAGTCACTTGACTATGCTCATCTAAAAACTGAAGACGATCCACTGAAAAGTCAGCGACGCGTATTGTTTTTGGAATCATAAACTGCTTGCTCGCTTAAAAACACTCAAAACATCATTGACCCCATCAAAACCGCCTCAACATGGATGATGGGTACCGACCGCTTTATGATGCGGTATTTAATCGCTCCAATACCATTAAGTCAGCGACTTCCAGCGGCAATCGTTTTATTTGTACCGATCGTTCCAGTACGTGTAACATGCGATCGTATAAATTTTCAATCAGTCGATCAGCAAGCACTAGGTCTTGATGCGCATATAAAGACGCCACTTGCATCAGTCCGCCCGCATTAATCACATAATCCGGAATATATAATATACCTCTTTCTGCAGCAAGCATGGCGTAATGATGGTGAGCTAGCTGGTTATTGGCAGCGCCCGCTATAATTTTTGTTTTCAAACGGTGCAATACTTCAAGATTGATAACCCCTCCCATAGCACAAGGTGCAAAAATATCGCACTCTACCTCGTAAATCGCTTCGGGGGATACAACAGTTGCATCAAATTCATGCACAAAAGCATCGAGTTTATGCAACTCAGTATCGCAGACCGTCAGCTTAGCCCCACGCTCGTATAAAAATTTTGATAGGTAATAAGCCACTCGACCACAGCCTTGAATCGCTACATGTAGCCCAGCCAAAGATTTCAGCCCTAATTTAAAATAGACAGCCGCCTCTTGACCACGTAATACTCCCCTTGCCGTATAAGGGGCCGGATCTATTTGAGTGGCTTCACCGTCGACTACATTTTTAATCACATAAGCACTACGCTCAGCAATCCTATCCATATCGCTCAAAGTCGTCCCCATATCCAATGCTGCAATATAGCGACCATTCACTTCTTGAACAAAGTCGCCAAAAGAACGAAATAAGGCCTCCCGATCTTCAATCACAGATGGCTGTATAATCACTGACTTCCCACCGCCATGCGGCAAACCTGCAAAAGCCGCTTTAAAGGTCATCATATAGGACAATCTTAATGCATCCTTTAATGCATGCCCCATAGATGGATAAGGATAAAAACGACATCCCCCGATAGCCGGTCCCAGCTGAGTGCTATGTATCGCAATCATGGCATACAAGCCCGTCTTCACGTCGATTTTTGTATAAATTTCACCAAAACCCAATCTACGCATATAGCGCATGAGCGCTTCCATCGTATAATTAGCGTTCTTGCTCATCTCAGACATTGATCTTTACCCCTCTATACTGAAAGCTTTACCGGAGGCCATCCAAGCGGCGCGCGCCCTCGTCAACATGCTCAATCCCTAAAGCTACCAACCTCGCTGGCCCTATGATGCTAAATCGATAGAAAAGCGCCCATATTAACAAGGATTAAAATGAGATGTAAGCTCTTCGCACTACAAACTCAGGCATGGTGAAACTCGATACATATTCCTCCCAACCTGATACGATAGGATACTAAGATAGCAAGCTTTGTGGCTATCTACTACCGACTCAAATCATCACCTAGAGTCATGCGTGAGTGCGTTATAATATAACCTGTACATCATAGCCGTGAAGCATTATGAACTCTATTCATGCCCAATATTTAAGAAAAGCGTTGAGCCTAGCGCAGCCATACCAAGGACAAGTAGCCCCTAATCCACCCGTGGGAGCCATCTTAGTCAAAGATGGTGCCATATGCGGAACAGGCGCACATCTCGGTCCAGGTCATCCTCATGCTGAAGTCATGGCGATTCAATCCATGCACGCAGACATCAGCCATGCAACCTTATATGTAACCCTAGAACCGTGCTGCCATTTAGGTAAAACGCCACCCTGCACTGAGCTTATTATAAAGTCTCGCATTCATACTGTTTATTATGGTTTTGTCGATCCCAACCCGATTATTGCAGGACGCGGTATTCAAATACTCGAAGCTCACGGTATTCGTTGTATGCTCTACCACCTCCCTGATATCGATCAATTTTATCGCGCCTATCAATACTGGCATCAGCATCAACGTCCTTGGGTCACCGCAAAACTCGCCATCAGCCTCGATGGAAAAATAGCCAATCCAGACAGCCAACCTGTCTATCTGACAGGAAAAAAAACACAGAAA
>JABABH010000152.1 GCA_014238325.1 Coxiellaceae bacterium
AAATAATCTAATATTCACACCAACCTGTGCACCATAATCAAAACCCAATAACTCATTCCGCTGGATAACACGCTTGGTCTTAAAGATTGGCAAGCCACCTACCCATTCGCAACTCAGGTTACTAAGTTGCACCGTATTTTTAATATGGTCATTCTTCAAGGTATAACAGTTCTCTAGCTTCTCTTTATTTGGCAAGTATAGGAAAAATGCGCTCATATTAGCAAAATTTTCTATACTTATAAAAAGACCATTTGCTGTATCAATACAACTGATATCACTACCGTCTGGATAAGCAAGAAGACCAGCATAAAAATCAACGATCACATGAGCAGGTATTTTTTGAGATGTAAAAGCAGCATAACCCCATCTATCCATATTGATTAAACCAATGCTATTATGTCTCTTTTTGATACAGTGATATGCCTCCTTAAGCCTTTGAAGATCGAAATCGTGTGGTGCGCGATCTAGGGCCACAGGATATTTAATGCTGTCGCGAAACAAACGCTTTGTTATAGTCTCTATTGCTGCACTGTCCTTCTTCTCATACTTAGCAGCTTCCAAAGGCAATGAATCACAGTATAATATTTTTCGAGGACTGACGTAGTTTGCAGTAAATAGATTCATCAATTCGTTAGATTCAGGATTTTTCTTTACAGCTTCATAGTGCGAAAATATGGCTTTAATGTCTTCATTAGCAGCCACATCTAATGGGCTGTTCCCTTCAACATTCAGCAACCAAGCTGGAGAATAGGGTAATAATGCTTTAACCATCTCTGCATCACCAGTTGCTGCAGCAGTATGTAAAGCAATATCACCCGATATTGGATTTGGCATCTGATGATAGTCTTTCTGAAGAAAGGTCTCCAGATCCTGTTTTCCTTCTTGGACAGCAGCAAAAGCTTCAGAAGCTTCCATATTATTCTCCTCAAATGGCATCAGCCTATTTGAATAATTCAGTAAAATAATGGGATTTTAGCCCCTATATACCCATCCCACTTCAAGATGCGAAGCATGCATTTGAAGTGACTCATCAATATGGGGATTCTTAAGGGGAAAACCGCGATTTTCCTCTTAAGTGGCTGAGCGAACATTGACTTTTCGCCAGCCAAACAAAGGTATACCGCTCGCAGTAGCCCACTTCGCATCTTCATTTGCGAGCGGTATATAAGCAGTATCATTGGACAGTCTACAATACTCAAATTATAAGCTTAGTGCCTCGGTTTACAAGCTTTTTTTGATGATGGTTGATCGTCTCTAGATAATTTATTCTCCATCTGCTCACCAAAAAAATATGATCCATACGGTCGAGGAAATGCAGCCTTCATCTCCGACTTTAGCTTAGCTATTTCTAGCTTGGATAAGCAGAGCTTATCCCTCTCTATCCAATTAAATCTAGCATCTTGATTCAGACGCTTGCTTGCTTCCTCTAGAGAGAAATGAGTCACGCGGATCATAGACGGCTTATCTTTTTTTTCAAGTGCGCTATACAGATTAGTACACGCATTATCGAACTCTTTAGCATAAGTCTTGGCATTATCTTTCAAGAATACGGCCCATGGCTTAGCTTGTTTTTTAATTTGCTCGCATAGCTTGTCATAGCTCTCTTGTCTTTGATGTTCTTCTAGTAAAATTTGCTCATCCTGCGTTCGATTTTCCTTAGGCAATACTATTCCACTAGTTTGTGCTTGCTTGATAAATTTTGTATTCTCGAACATAGGGAAGATTATTTCTGGATGTACTTCAATAGCATCTACCAAACTCAAGAAATAACCATTCAAAGTGACATAGAAATTTTTAGGAATATACTTATCAGGTTTAATAGGTATACCTTGCTTATCAAGCAGTATAAGATTCTTGCTGTATTCATTATCAAAGCCAAGCAACGATCCAGGCAAAATATCACGAGTCGCTCTCAGCGTGGGAGGCAAGTTCTCGAAATCACAATTAACCTTTAGATTACTTGTCGCTATTTTATTTTTATCTTTTTCTTCAAGGAAGCAATAGTCCTGATCTAATCTAGACGAATCTGGCAGGTAGGAAATACAGGAAGTGATATTGCCAAAATCTGTGAAATCAAGCAAGTCACTAGCAGCTTTCTTAGCTGCAGAAGATCTTAGAAACAAAAATTTGTTGCCAGTCGCCGGTGGTAGATTGTTCAGTGCACCCGAAATACAGTCTACGGTGTCTCCCTTATGAATTTTTTCCAAAGTCATGACACAAAATTCTGGTGTTAAAGCGTTTGCGGCACGTTTTTTCGTAGGCTTTAAATGCACTAATACTAAATTTGAGCGTGTTGTTTTAACCTTATCTATGGTGCTCTTGTCGAGCAAGCGTGATGCAGACACAGGTGAGGTCTGTTCCTCAATCTGCGTATAAGTAGGATGGAAGAGAATATTATCGACCCACTGTCGCTTCGTTATCCTGCCTATCTCGTCCACAGTTTTAAGCTCGCAATGCTCACGACTCTTTGGCCATCCTTGACTATATAAAATTTCGTCCTCTGGGATCAGCTCTATCTTCACCTTCCAATCCTTCGGACGAACATACTGAATACTATTTTTAGCATTCGGAGGATAAATTCTTCGGCTTGCCTTCAATATTGACTCTTGTATATCCTCAGAAAAATAAGCTTTTATCTGTTCGTCATCAAGAATCCATCGCAGAGCACTGCATACTAATTTTTTTTCTATCTGACTGAGAACTATTTTCTTTCCATCTCTAGTGGTGATAAATTTTGGTTTTTTTCCTCTGATACTCTCTTCTGCTTCATCCAATGTTATTTCATAGGATTTTCGTGGAAGATTTGTGCTGTCCCTAAATTTCTTTTTTAAGACAGGGAGACAAACTTCACATAAGGCATCCGAGAAAATAGGATCTATTCTAGCTACCGGTCCATACACATGAGCTATGAGCTCATCGACTAGACGATACTTTTTTTCCTTATTTTTAAGCAGATCATAAACTTTTTTCCATTCGGGGTAGAGTTTTGGGACTGCTTGTGATGCTCCTTTCACCACAAGTTTAAACAATGCCTCAAACCCTCTCTTAATTTTTTCTCTGGATGATTTAATCTCTTTGTCTAATGCTGTTTTCGTCTCTTGCAGCCATTTTTTACCTTGACCTACCACTTCTTCTGAACTAAAATCTAAATCTCTATCCACTTTTCTACTGGAATGCAAAGCCATAGTATTCAAGAGCTCTCTTCTTTCTTTGGCTGGAGATGCTTCAACTAATGCTTTTATATCGGACTGAATATATTTTACATCAATATCAAATGCTTTAATACGCTTTAAAGGTGCTTTATTTTCTTGAGAAGGACAAGGTACATGATCTAATATCGTAGTTTGAGCTGCTTGATTTGACGTCACCTTTAAAATATCGCAATCCTTTACTGCCTTGCTAAGAGCATCGACAGCTTCTGATGTGGGTGCTTGATCCCCTTCTATATCTGATGCACACACGTTATCTGAAATAAGGTTATGAGTATCTCTATCAATATGATGTAACACCTCAGGAAACCAGTGCTTTAATTCTTCTCTAGTAAATTTCTCTGCTAATTGCTTAGATATTTGCTTATAATCAACAAGGGACATAACAATTTCCAATGTCTCTAGTTTCGTTACCTTCTGAACCTCCATGGCAAAGCCTTTTTTTTCTGCTTCTATCCACTGCCTTGTCAATACAGAACCTAGAACTACAAAAGCAGTCTCCCAATTTTCAGCTTTTTTAAAGTCATCCTTCCATAGGCTTCCAAGGCTATTGAAGGCACCTTTAACAAGCTCTTGATTATCCAAAAAAAATTTTCCTAACTCCTTAGCATAACTCACTATTTTGTTAATGACTTCGGGAAGTTTCTGACACCTATACTTGGATCCATCTTTAGATTGCCTGCTTGTTTTTTTTATCTTATTTCGGGATAAGAGCCTGATTGGGTCAAAGCAAGCAGATATTTCAGTCAACTTTGTATCCTTTTCTAATGCATCCATGAATGGTGTGCTTGCTAATACCTTTATTATCTCACGAGGATATGACTCGATAAAAGTAACCATATCTATTCTATGCTGTTTAAGCTCAACGTGAATGTATTTTCGATCATAGGCATCTGGACTAATCGCTTCGCCTCTTTTGGTAAATAATCTAAAATCCACGTCGGTTACGTCCTTAAAGTGAACTCCTAGCAATTGAAAAGCATCGATGTTACAAGTAGTATAAAAAACTGGAACAGCTATATGTTGATCCTTTTCAACTATATTAGCAAGAGCTACCTGAGATTTTATTGCTTCGTCGTGAAATTCATAGGATTTATCTAATTGCTCTTGGCTTGGAAAATAGCCCAGATAATTGATTATATTAGTGAATTTTTTTGTACTGACCCCAGCACTATATCCTGGGGATATAGGCATAGAGAAGAGCATATTACTCACAAGGTCGTCAGTTGGATGGACTCCCCATTCCCCCGCGATAAAGCCGAGTGGCATATGCTTTTTGATACCATCTGAAGTAAAGGGGATATAGTCTTTCCCCATCTTCAATAGCCCTAACTTTGGTTGACAAGCCTGTATTCTAGGGAAAATTTCTTTCCACATCTTCTGTTGAGTACTATCAGAAACCTGCTTGTTTACACCACTATAGAAAAAGAAATTACCCTTATCTACCTGGATTTTATTCACCAAGGGTTTTTTTATCGTATTCTCTATATCAGATCTTTTAATCTGACTAACAGGCCCATGATGCAGAGGAAGAGGTGGTGCATTGCAATATGCGATATTAACTGGATCCTGATAGGCGAATACAGTCTTGAATCTATCGGAATCCAAATTTGCAGCCGTTTTCCTGTCATCCTCAAATAGCTGTCGCATTTCTAGAGTAGTAGCACAGTCTTCTGCTGTCTTACCGTCATTATTACGAACACTGGAGTCAGCAACGGGTAATAATAATTTCACCATCTCTAGGTAATTATGTTTTGATGCGATATGTAAACCCGTCTCGCCCGTTTCCTCATCACACATCGCCAAGTGGAAACCTCTCTTGATGCGCTCTTGTACTTTCTCAGTATTGTTTTGTTTAATATCCTCGAAGAACCGATTCTTGTAAAAGTTTATAAGCCTATCCTTGCTCATATCA
>JABABH010000153.1 GCA_014238325.1 Coxiellaceae bacterium
ATTAGAAGAGACGTCCGCAAAACCAGAGGCTTGGTGTTTTGAGGAAAAGTGCATGACCAAAAAAACAATTAAGACCACTGCCAATACGCTGATACCAGCAATCAGCCAAATACGTTTATGATCTCTTAATCGTGTGTTTTTTGTCTTCGACATAACGCTATAATCCTTCGACTTTGAGATTAACAGCCTTGCCATTGCGTAATACGAGAATAACAGGCGTATTTTGCAACTCGTAGGCATGTGTGCCATCAGCACTACTGAGCGTAGAGATCCAGGCAGGAGATAAGAGTGTTGCTCGCGTCCGGAAAAACAAATGATTTCCAAGCAACCATGCTTCGCCCGAACCCCCTAAAATCTGCAAGGGTTTACTAGCTGTTGGTGGTACACCATTCAAAACACTCAGCAAGGCTCCACTGACGGTATCCGGTAAACCTGATACGGTCATCTTGGCATCGGGTCCACGCGCTGGGATATGTAGATCTAAACGATAGTCCACCGCATTTTGTCCCGGTATCAATGTAATTAAAACAGGTGTATCCAATCCTTTTAAAATAACGGCTAAATTACCAAATTTATAGCTTTTTAACGCCTGTACTAATAATTTATTATCTTTTTTATTCCATTGAATATTAAAGCTACTTGGATCCCCTAAATCATAAGCTTGAATGGGCCAGGGTTCACCTGTCGCATCTAAAAACACCAAGGATGTCACAAAACCTAACGATAAACGTGCAATAGGAGGAGTTGTGCCTGGGGATAAACCCACTAATACAGACGCAGACGTAGGTTTGGGTGGTGCGCTCGGATAAGCGCTCGCCGCACGTTGGCTGCGATCTAAAGATTCATGTAAAGCTTTAATTTGATGAGGGGATAATGGCATCACATGATCTATCGTATTAGAAAACGCTGCTGCATTTAACCGTTTATCTTTGCCGGGAGCCAGGGAGACAACTGGATTCACAGGAGCCGAATTAGCGGCAGATCCAGGCGACGCAGACTGTTTAGGAGCAAGATCAGGATCTAGCGCTAACGATTTAGGATTCGAAGCATGCTTCGCACGAGCATTTTTTAAAATATCGGCAATGCTCTGTTTCTTTTCACTCGACCTCAATGAGGAATCATCCGTTGCCGACCAACCCATATGAGTCACGCCAATCATGATCGCAGCTGCAAGCACCATAAAGCCTTTTCGCATCATGCCTCTCTTTTCTAATTACATCATAAGATTTAAACCATCCATCCCTGCTCCATACGCTACCTTACATTCATCAAAAACAGCGTTATTTGTCCTTTATTATTTCAATCAACACAATCATCTTCTGCTGTATCCCAACAAACTTCTGTCTGAAATTACGGCATATCATGACTAGCTTTATTAATCATACCGGTTACGGGCTGAGCAATAAAGTTATTTAGTGCAATACCTTGAGGATAGTCTGTTTCTGGCATCCTCAGAACAATGACCGTGGCATTCATCAACATTTTTATATCAGCATGATTTGAACTGGTATAAGTCAGCAATAAGGGCATACTAATTTTCCAAGCAAAATGTCCTGACACCACCGCTCTTTCCAAAATCTTTGGGGCTCCCGTTATTTGAATATCAGAGACCATTTTTAATTGTGTTAATGTTTTTAAATTATTTGTGCTTTTCAAACTCTCTTTAAAGTCACGCCAACCATCCGGCGTGAAATTTTCAGAAGCATCCTGCAGCTGAGCACGCCAATGTTCATAATCCAAGCTAAAAGATTTCCTTACTGCATCTGTCGACCATTGTAAAACACGATCATCTGACAGGAGCGGATCCTTTAAAGCATGCGCGACTATCATACGCCCATCCGGTGTCGTTGGAAAATATACGGGATGAGGTGGATTAAAATACTTATACACAATCATGAAGATCAGCAGAAAGTTCACGATTAATAATAGGAAAACGGCCAAACGCGTACAGTAATAATTATCTTGATAAAATTGATTACGTGCCACAACACCCGGCAAGCCGGCGTCTGATGGATGATCGCGATCGTGATCTA
>JABABH010000154.1 GCA_014238325.1 Coxiellaceae bacterium
GGGAAGTTTGGACGGTTGCACGTGCACGGCCTGCAAAAGTACATGTGTTGACCCGCAGTTTTGGTGTTCGGGTTATCGAAGATGATTGGGGAGGTTATCAGCATAACGCCGCGATAATTTGTAAAGCGATTGCTCAACAGAGTACTCAACAGATTGCTCATGTGTATCCGAAATGCCACTCAATCTACGGCCATCGAGCGGGTACAGTATACGCTCGAAGGCCAACGCAATGTTTTCGGGTCTAGTAGCTCTGACCCGACTGAGCTTAACAAAAACCTCTTGCGTTAAGAATTTTGGATTTATACGATCCCAAAATACTGTTTTCGCTTGCTCTGAAACTATTACAGAATTACCCCATAATATATCTAAATTTTCTTTATTTAATATTTTCGCCGTATGCAACTTAAATATGGCTTTACCCATAGCACTAGGATTATCGTGTGTAAAAAATTTCTGCTGATCCTCTGCTAAAAAATCAGCCTCTTTTAATGCCCTGAATCCTTGCGTTATACTTAATGGCTCTGAACTAGAGACAAGCAACCTAAAGCGTCTTTGATCCAGTATACCTAGGAATTTAGCAGATCTAATCGCTGCAAACAAACTCACTTCGTTAGCGTGCGACTGGATCTGTGCATAATTTTCTGCAGACAGCAAACGAGCTTCAAACATAATAATTAAGATAGCGCTCATATTAAAAGTATGGTCATCAACTATCATAAAATCAAAATTTCTTTGATTTAATATCCCCTTCATACTAAGAGACTCCAATCCTTTGCTCGTCAATTCCATTTTTTTAGGATCATCGATATACATAATCTCTATAATATTCTTCTTAATAAGTATATTATTAGATTTCAAGGCAAGCAGTATCCTTGACAATACGTTCGTAGTTATATGTGACTTTAATAAACCATGATAGCTTTCTTTCAATAGATTATATTTTTTGAGTATAACTATCTTTTCAGCCAATTGATCTGGATGACTCTCTGCTTGTAACCAATCCATATATTGCATGCTTAATTCAGCTTCTGCTCTCAAAGTAGTCAGCGCTTTTGCCATTTCTTTGGGATGCTCATGTGCTTGTATTAAGTCAATATTATCCTCATTCAGCATATGGTGCTTATTCAATTCCAATAATCCTGTAATCAAACCAGGTTTATTCCATCTTACCAACTCCAAATGCTTTTGGGTTAATAAGTCATGCTTTTTAAGCGTATTAATACTATCAATTGCCTCTCCCCAAGTACGAGGTGGTGCAAATAAAGCTCTGTTATGAGCCGTCCACAAATCTACCTCCTTAAGATTAACCATGGCATCTACACTGTCTTTGTACTGATAATTAGGCATTTTATTATCTCGAATAAGCAATGCTAAGGTGTTTTTTGTTAGGAAATTATTTTCAATTAACAACGCTAACCCTTTCATAAGCTTATCCAGATAAGATATACCATCATCCTCATAGAGCTTTAATCGCAATTCAAAAATAAATTTATTCATATTTTCTTTGATGAGATAACAGCTATCCTCAACAGAACCTTCCACATCCCGAATACTCTGCAATTGCTGAACAAAAACATCAGGCTCTTTTAAAAAATCGAAACCAATAAGATCGACTGCTGACGTCTCGGATAATCCCATCTTATGCAGCCTAATTAAGGCAGTGACGAATTTAAGGGGCTCTTTAATATGAGATTGATGCATCCATATCAACCTTCTCTCATACAAACAACGTGATTTATAAAGCTGCTCTAAATGATTAAAAATTTCAACGCGCGTAGACTCATTCATATAGGTAGCACGAAATATAAATCTAACCAAACTCACCTTGAGTTCCCTATAAGCATCGGATGTTCCAATGGGATTCTCAAAAAAACATTGCAAAATTATCCAGGGATTCTCTTCATCTTGGTTATGCAAACCAAGCAAGCTTTGCACGGTTTTACGAGGCTGCAAACCTCCTCTCGATCTGAGTGAAGTATAACGAGCTATTCCATCAGACAATTCGATTGGTAATGGCATTTTTTTATTCTCTTTTATGTGAAATTTATTGTCTATCTTTGAAAATATTGTATGTATCAATAAAACCAATTTTAGATATTTATTGAATGCGAAAAAAATAGCACGGAAAATTTTATCAGTAACTACAGTACGATTTATCGATATAACAAAAGAAAGTCATCGCTATGATTGATTAATTCGATACTCTTTTCTAGGAGTGTAAATATCCGCGAAAGTCATAGAAATTTTATCAGCAGATAGGAACGCTGGTAGACAAAATGACACCACCTATCTGTTACTGGTAACATTGTGGGGGGGGTAGACAGGTACTCACTATTGAGCAGTAGAGACACAGCTGTACTCTCTCTATGAAAAGTGATATCTTTAATCTATTAATAGAGGTATAAAAATTCTGCCCTATAAATTTTGGCTCAATTTTTTACCTTACTATAAATGCTTATTACAGATGGGAGGTAAAGCATGACAACATGTTATAATTATGGATGGTTGCCAGATTATCCTGATTACCGAGATTTACATCCCACATCAACCCATGTCTCTCCCATTGCATCTACCAATATTGCTGAAAGTCTCACCACCTTGAAGCTTGAAGGGCTCCAATCCGTGACCCTACCCACGACACAAGATTTACGACAATGGTGCCCGCCGATTGAAGACCAAGCGAGCCTAGGCTCTTGCACCGCCAATGCAGGTGTAGGTTTATTAGAGTATTTTGAAAATCGGGCTTTTGGATTACATACGGATGCCTCACGATTATTTTTATACAAAGTGACCCGAAACTTATTAGGTTGGACGGGTGATACCGGTGCATTTTTAAGAACTACTATGGGTGCCATGCGTTTATTTGGCATACCTCCTGAAAAATACTGGCCTTATTATCTGCAGGGTAATATCAACCCCCAGTGGAATGAAGAACCCAGTGCTTTTCTATATGCCTATGCTAAAAACTATCAAGCCGTACGTTATTTTCGTTTGGATACCAGCATCACAAAAGCTGATTTGCTACTACGCATCAAACGTTATATCGCCGGTTATTATCCCTCTATGTTCGGATTTACCGTGTATAGCAGTATTTCACAAGCAGCTCAGAATGGAGCGATTCCCTTTCCTTCCTCCAATGAAACCGTGCAAGGCGGCCATGCTATCGTTGCGGTAGGTTACGACGATAACAAAGCGATCACCAATAGCATTAATGGTGCAAAAACCACGGGCGCTCTACTGATTCGTAATTCTTGGGGAACAAGCTGGGGGGATGCGGGTTATGGATGGCTGCCCTATGAATATGTGCTACAAGGCCTCGCCACCGATTGGTGGAGCTTAATCACCAGTGACTGGGTTAATACAAAACAGTTTGGACTTTAAAGGTTTAATCTTCGCAGTATACCGCTCGTGAATGAAGATGCGTTGGCTGCTGGAACGAGCGGTATGCCTTTGTTTGGCTGGCGAAAAATAAATGTTCGCTCAAAGGAAGGCTTAAAGCTTATTCAATAAACGTTATATTTTCTGGTAGATCAGGTTGATAATCAGGAAGCCCTGCCATGCGCGACTCTACACTTTGATGGATAAGCGCATACTCAGGTATCACTCTTTTTATCGAAGGCCATAGTTTCCAAAAACCCTGTCGCGACACATGCATACTAGCGAATTCATCGAGGCATAAGTCTTGCTTCCAGTCCGCTTGCAACAGCAAACTATGATGCTCGGCTTGAGACAGCATCCACCTCAAAGCAATATCCGATAATGAACGCTCCTTATACCAACCTCCCACATCAGCGTGAACCCCTGCAAACCATACTTGCTTCATAGTTTGGCATGCCCCTTTCATACTTTCATCCCATAAACAGACATCAAATTTTTTCCGCTGTTCATCAATAGAAATGGCATGATAAGCATAGGGAATGTTGGGATTAAGCTGATTATTCCTAAATTTCTTCCCAAGAAAATATCCGAGTGACCTCACTGTATCCCATACGCCTATCCAATAAGGACAGCATACGCGTGAGAATGCTGCCTTAAATGTATCGACCTCAATCGCATTATGCTCCTTAAAATAAATCTCCATAAGATAGGGGAGCAAATTCCGATATCCTGGTTGCAATAAACCACATTTATGGAGCAACCCCGCCAATACACGTACCGTGAATGCACCTCGACTGAAACCAAACAAAAAGATCCGATCTTCTGAGGTAGCATATTCCATGAGATATTGGTAAGCCTCAATGATATTGGCCTGCAAACCATAACCAAAAGCTTTACCCAAGACCAAACCCCATGTATTGAGGTGTGGTTTACCTAACGCATTAAAAGTTCCCACACCAGGGTCATAAAAAACCAGCTGACGATGATTGCGTATGAGCTTTTCTACCGTACGCATCACATTGGTATGATGTGCACCAAAACGATTGCCAGTACCATCACAGCAAATCACAATATTTTTTCTCATCCTCTGAGCCCTCAGTGAAAAAAATATACTACATTCTAACAGAGGCTTTTTGCATATCACAATCGACCACAGCATGACCAAACATGACCAAGTTCACACAGTGTGATAATCTCAACTAGAACATAGCAAGACTCGACCCTTGCTTATCATCTCATCATGAAAGACTAAAGGAGAGAACGATGGCTCGAGGCATTAATAAAGTCATTTTAATCGGTAACTTAGGCGCTGATCCTGAAGTGCGCCACACCCCTAATGGTCATACCATTGCGAATGCTACTTTAGCGACCACGATGTCTTGGCGTGACAAACAGTCCGGTGATATGCAAGAACGCACCGAATGGCATCGCATTGTCTTTTATAGCCGTTTAGCTGAAATTGCTGGAGAGTACTTACGCAAAGGCTCTAAAGTCTATATTGAAGGCAGCTTACGGACTCGAAAATGGCAAGATAAAAATGGAGCTGATCACTACACCACTGAAGTCGCAGCCAATGAAATGCAAATGCTAGACAGTCGAGGCAGCAGCAATAGTGGATACGACTCGTCTCAAAGCAAAACTCAGCCCGCAGCCCCGTCCTATGCGAATCCAACACAAGAGGCTGATAATACAGTTGATTTAAACGATGACATCCCATTCTAAGGATCAGCAATGGGCTTCGTTCGATGGAGACTATAACGCTCTTTAAGCTAATGGCAGCCTGTACTGCAGTCTGCCATATTAGCCATTGCTACACTATCGACTGGCGTTGTTGCGTAACGCACTTTCAAAACAGCACGGGCTTTTAATGATGCATAGAATCTATACAATATCTCTATCAATATACCGCTCGCGAATGAAGATGCGAAGTGGGCTATTGCGAGCGGTATATCCTTATTTTGATGGCTGGCGAAAAATAAATGTTCGCTCAGCCA
>JABABH010000155.1 GCA_014238325.1 Coxiellaceae bacterium
AATTAATTGCTTTCAATTTTTTCCATGAGCCGAATAAGCACTGAAATAGAGTTAGAGCAGGACCCGAAATCATCAAAGGACATTTCAGAAAATTGATTTCCAAAGTTTGAATACAATGGGTCCATCGACACAAGTTGAGCAAGCTTAGCAACAACTGCCGTATTTTTTGTAAAGCCTAAATTGATCTTAGTAGCTTTTTTACCAGGTTGCTTCTTTTCAGAAGCTGGTGTTAGCTGAGTAGAAATTTTATCAATCTTCTTTTGTTGCGCTGATTCTTGTTTAAGTTGCTTTAACGAGGCTCCATCCAAACAAGACTGCATGAGTAGTGATTTTTGTTGACCAGATCTAGCTTTAGCTATAATTGCAGCTTTTTCAAGACTATTAATTTTTCCCTGTGCAATTGCAGTAAGTAACTCTTTAGATCCATTTAAAACAGCAAGAAAATTTAAGCAATGGGTTTTCGATCGGTTAATGACTCGCTCAAAAAAAGCAGAGTCCACTGTTACATTAGCATCAACATGCTTTTTATATTCATCAACAATTTGACTAATGTTAGCCAGAGTTTCATGCAAAGATAGATCTTCTCGCTGAGCATTTTCTATCAATTGTAAAAGTCTTATATCGAAATCATTTGGTTTTTCGTCAAGTATCTTAGCAGGGATATCTTTTTTCCCAGCTAAAATAGAACTCAAGCATCTACGCTCACCATGAATCAAGCGATATGTGGAACCAAATTTATAAATCTCTACGGCGTTTCTTACACCGTATTTTCTTATCGTTTCAGCAACTCGTTTAAGAGATTCAAATTCTCTTAGTTTCTTTCCATATAAAGGATCGTCAGCATAAGGTCCTTGAGGTAGGTCTTCTCTAGTAATTGCTAGATCTCTTGGATTGCCGGGATCAAATTCGATGGCACTTAAAGGAACGATTTTATAATTCAATGTGCCAAGATTTTGATTAACTAAATCTACCGTGCTTGTTATTTCTGAACTAATTCCTTGTGGAAGTGAGTACTTCTTTCTCGTGCTCATTGGTAGATCCTCTCATAAATGTAGTCACAAACCGCCATTGCCTCTTGTCGAGCAGGATTACTTTCTGGATATTGAAATACTGATTTTTGTTCAAGATCGCATACGGGTATTTCTTTACGGTCAACCATGTGTACTGGCATGACATATTCAGAGTAGCCAGGATCGCTCCTCAAATCATCAAGCAAATCTCGATCAGAGCTGCGACGACTATGAACTTTGTTTGGTAAAATTCCTATCAAATTTAAAGGGAAATTCGTGGGTCGAGACATGGCTTCCTGCTTCCATAGCTGCAAAAGACCTGCTAAGCCTTCAATAGCTTGTAATTCAATTTCCAAAGGTATAACTAAGTGGGTGATTGCCTTAAAAGCCGAAATGGTTAAAGGTCCTTTGGCAGGAGGAGTATCAATAACAAACATCTCGTAAGTATTTTGAACATCTGGCAAGCTTAAAAAGCTATGTAATTGACTATAGACTTTTTCTGCCATTTCTTGTCGCTTAATATTTTCAGCTTTGAATAATCCACCTTCATCCGATGGAATAATATCTAGATGTTTTATATTAGTAGGGTAAGGTTTTGGTATTTTCCCAAAAAAGATATCAGCGATAGAACTTTTACCATCCCAGCCATTATTATTGGGGTCATTAGGATCAAAATAAGGATGTATAGGTGGTTCTTTATAATCTGTAACTGGATTTTTATTAATTCCAAAAAATCGTGCTGTATAACTTGTTTGGGAATCAATATCGATGCCCAACGTTTCTTTCTTCTTTAATAATGAAACATATTCACTAAAAATTTTTGACCACGTGGTTTTACCAACCCCACCTTTTTGATTGGCGAATCCTAAAACAGGTTTTACATCCATCATTCAAACACCTTCAACATATGATGTGATAAAGCATACCATATGCTTGATTGCTTGCAAAGTTTGGGTTACTATTTTTATGTTTGTTGTTGTTTATATCAATAATGTTTATATGTTTAGGGTGACGTAACTACTTATTTTTAAAATAGAAAAATGGGCTAACCATGACGTTTACAGGATGAAACATGACGTTTACAGGATGCATTTTGAGCTAACCATGACGTTTACAGGACATAAACATGACGTTTACAGGATGCATTAACGGCAACCATGACGTTTACAGGGACCTAAGTTGTGGATAAATTTTTATGGATGCAATAACTAAAGTAAAAAAACCAATTGAGGCAATACAATGTTCGAATACCTTTAGTTTGTTGCAACGAAAAATGTACAATGCACTCCTCGCAAATGCTGCTGGTAATTTATATCCAGATGTGACACATCGAATTGCTATGCGCATTTTGTGTCGTCTAATGGGGTATCGTAGCAACGATTATAAAACGATCAAAGCAAAGTTCCGTGAGTTGCGACGCATGGACATTGAGTGGGATGTAATAAACGAAGACGGAAATAAAGTTTGGACTAACACCTCTCCATTATCGTTGGCTAGGGTGATTGAAGGAGAGGGGATATGTGAATATGAGTTTACTCCTAGCCTGGTTCCATATCTGGATCGTCCGGCTCAATATGCCAAGTTTAGTTTAGTTATTCAGGCTAAATTTAAATCCTGTTATGGTCTTGCCTTATATGAAAACTGTGAACGCTACAAAAAAATTGGTCATACTCGAACTTTTGATATTCCAGCTTTTCGCAAATTAATGGGAGTAGCTGAAGAAGAGTATCTTGAATTTTTTGCGTTGAAACGACGAGTTATCACTAAGGCTGTAAAAGAAGTTAATCAACATGCTGATTTTGAGATAGAACCAGAGTATCTTAAAAAAGGTAGGTGTATGGTTAGTATTCGATTTCTTATTCGACTTAAAGAAGAGTGTTTAGATGGTAAAAAAGAGCAGTTGGTTAAGGAAGATTCATTAGATCAAGTATTAGTAGTTAAAGTAGGCAAGTATTTTGGTTTAGCAGAAAAAGATATAGAAAAATACTTAAATCAATATGGCAATATCTATCTGTCAGAAAAGGTAGACGCAATATTAAGTTCTGATAGCTTTAAAAAAGGCTTAATTAAGAATATGGCTGGTTATTTGAAAAAGGCATTGCGTGAGGATTATCAATCTACTATTTCAAGCCAATCTGTCGTTGAGGTACAACGGCGAGAAAATGAGGTTATTAATTCGTTAAAGCAGAAGAAAGATGCTTTAATGTCTGAGTTAACTAGCTTGTATGATAATCATTTATCCACTCATATCTTAGATGTTATTTTAGAAAAGTTGACGGAAGAAAATAGAGCTCAACTAATACAGGAATTCGAACCGCATATTGCTAAAACATACTATGTGGATTTATATAAGCGAGAGGGGTTAAAAAATATCATGGTCAGTGATCGATTTGTAGAGTTCATGCAAAAGAATCACCAGAGACTGTTGCAAACTTTATTTCCTTTTGAACGTTATGTGCAACAGTATGAACCCGAAAAAAGTGTTCAAATTGATGCGTTAGAGACATCTCTTAAAAACCAAGCAGTAGCCTAACACATGACGTCAAAGATAAAAGAATTTAAGGGTTCATTGAATCCGATTTTTGATAATCTTAAAAGTCATCAAGAAAGAGTTGAGCAAACATCGCTTAATCACTCAGTGATAAGAGGTTGTTTGCCGACTCATCGAGTTAAACCTAGACAAGACCAACCTAGAAAGCACTTTGATGAAGGTTCCTTGGAAGGATTAGTACAATCTATAAAATCAAAAGGGGTTATTCAGCCAATTATCGTTCGTCCAATGCATGATGGTTGTTATGAAATTATCGCGGGTGAACGGCGCTGGCGTGCTTCGAAGCAAGCTGGTCTAGATGAAATTCCTGCTATCGTTAGAGATTACGGTAAATCAGACTGCATGGCAGTTTCTTTGATTGAGAATATACAAAGAGAAAATTTAAATCCTTTAGAAGAAGCGCAGGCCATTCATGATCTGATAGAAGAATGTTCAATGATACACCTTCAAGTTGCAGAAAGTATAGGTAAATCACGAACAGCTGTTAGTAATTTGTTACGTTTATTGAACCTTGAGCCAGAAGTTAAGGCAATGGTTAATACATCGCTTTTGGACATGGGGCATGCCAGAGCTTTATTAAGTTTATCTGGTCAAGAACAAATTGATGCTGCTAAATTAGTTGTAGGTCGGTCTTTATCGGTACGTGAAACAGAAAGGCTTGTTCAAGGTGTGCAACAGCCAGCTATCAAGCAAGCTATGCAGCTAGATTCACGCTTTGAAGAAAAGGCAAAGCGATGGAAGAGTTATATGTCTGAGCAGTTGTCTTCCAAGCTGAATGTACACGTTAGTGCTGAAGGAAAGGGGAAGATAATTATTTATTTTAATTCAGTGGAGGAGGCTGACTGGTTGATTGAGCACATAGACGTCAAAAAAGATGATAGTTAATAAATTATTGTTTTATCAGATAGTCGTGTAGAAAAGTAGTTATGCTGTAAGTTTTTGGGTTGATTCGAAAAACTGTTTTACCGTCACGCTTTATCCATGTTTTCAAGTAATAGGATGATGCTAATTCTTGCACAGAGTGGTTACAGCGACTCCTCTCGCGAACAGGTCTGCTTAAGTATTGCAAGGACGTTTCAGCCAGAGAGGCTCACAGCCCTTAACGGGTCAAGTTGATCAGATTATTCTGGGGATGAAAAAGTGCTTGACGCTGGTCTTGTACGGTTGCAGCAAGTACATGCTAAAAAATAGGGTAGGAGACGCGGTGGCCGATCTTACTGAGCTAAAGAAGGATAGGAGAATGATTAAAAAATGAACGATTCTGTCTTGGCTAAAATAAATGCTCATCAGGCTAAAGCATGGTAAGCGTGCGGAGAAATATATCTTATAGGACTTATGCCTTGACAGCCGGATCAACTTTTGTTGATCCACTGATGTAGTCATGAATAATCCACGGTATGTGTCAGGGAAAATGAGACAATACCGATTACGTTGTAAAGAAGTCAAATTAAGCCACTACACGGAAGCCCACGGACTTCGTTACATCCATTTTTTAAAAGCCTCTTGATACAACTGTATGCAAAGAAAGGTTGATCGTCGGGGATGTGGCCGTGTCATATTCCTGCATGCCAAAACAGATCGGATTTGATCTCTTAACGAAACTGGTTGATAGCCTTGTACACGAGTATAATAAGCATCGAAACCCATAAAATGTCTATGGGGCGATTCGCTTGATGCCTTTAGCTTTCCGTTGGGACACTGCTTCTTATTATTGCGAATTTCAATCAACCAGGCGTTACGCAACCATGTCGCGGTACAGGTGAAAGACAGTGTTTCAGCAAAGCTGGGAAAGGTTGAAAATCTATGCATTTCAGTCAGGTTATGTCTAAAAGGGTTACATTTTTTTAATGAGTATAAAATTATGGATGCCTGCCTGTGTAATTTAATGTTCCCTTAATCACAATGGTTTATTGCGCTGTGTTATATTGAAGTTATATCAATCTATTTTTTGGGGAGCAGGAGAGAGCACATGCTAGAATGGATATCATTGCCTCAGTCAGCGCACGCAGATTGTGCCCCAGACCCCACGCTATGAGCACAGGCTTGGCATGACTACAGCTCAATTCATGTGTCCGACTAGGATATTTCTTTTCCACTCATTTACATTTGACACAGTTCTATGCACACTCCCGGCGGTATTTTTTTAATTTGGGTCTGCGACAGTTAAACCTGACGGGATCCTCTTTATAGACGTTAAGCAAGGTGTGATGTCGTTGTTTCAACACGTTTTCAGCAAGTCCTAGGTGATGAACTGACGCTGGCGTCAGCCACGCCATCCCAGAGTGATCGTATTCCTGGTCGTACCCCTTGAAAAAACTGCTCTGCTTGTTCAAGGCTCTCAAAACGAGAAGGAAATTGTGGGCTATATTTTAGTGTCTTGAATTGTGACTCAGAAAACGGAGTATCGTTACTGAATAGAAGGCACTGATAGAAGACCTGTTATGTGATTTTAATAGACTCAAGTGTTTCAGCAACTGGGTCACCGTATGAAAACTCATGCTTGGGCCATTGTCAGAATGAATGGTCAGTTTCCTTGATGAAATACCCTGTTTGAGAACCGTTTGGTGAATAAAGTCACGAGCTCATAACTGGCATTCTCGATCAGCGATGAACCAGCCTACGACATACCGACTGAACCTATCCAGCATGACATAGAGATGATAGTGCTCCAAACGTCGTGTACTGAGGAGCTTGGTGATGTCCCAAGACCACACCTGATGTTGCAAATTTTAATTGATTGAGAAGGGTGGTTATCCTCTGGTCAGATAGGAGGAATATGGCTCAGCATTGAGGGTTAAATTTTATCTGCATCCTGAAGTAATCGAACTGATGCCGATTCTGGCACCCAATTACTGTTTATGAAAAATAGGTGAAGAAGGTCTTCAACTCATTAATTTTTTTATGGAAGATAGATTCTTCAAAGAGGTTCTAGCTTGAGTGGGATCACGTGATAGGATTAAGTTTAGAAGAAGCTTGATTGCCTCACGGCTAGCAATGAGTTCGGAAGACTATCTAAAAACCAACGAGCTCAAAGCAGAGATACCAAGCTACGGAACGCGGGATTAAGCTGCTTGAATAAAACAAGTGATGAAATGCCATCACCCTTCATGCCACAACCTATTGATTTTAATTTTTATATCATACTAAGTTGAACAAGAAGGGCGCGATGGTGGGAAACCGCATTGCACCATCGCTAGCCACCATTAACTAAACGGGAATTAAAGGTGTCTCATTTCATTTTAAAAGAATAGATCGGATTTGGCTAGTAAAAAATCATGTTGATTTTGACGATCTCAAATTGAGGTGGATAGTATGACCATCGTTGGGGTTGCTCGGGTTGGTTTTATCGGATGATTTTCCGCTAGAAGTCCATGTTAGCATGATAATAGAGACTCGTTAGCGAGTGGTGGCTGATCGCCACGAGCTTGCTGACTTGAAGGCGATGTTTCCCCAAACATCTCGATTATAACTTGGAAGCTCTTTGGTGAACAGTTTTGTCTCTCAATGAGGCTGGTTGATCCTATTCTACATGGATTATCAGGAGCATTCAAAACATTAAAAATGTCTATGAATTGAAATCATTAGCGTGATATACAGGTAGAACTAACACCTATATGTCACGCCTCATCGTGCTTCGTTAGACAGAAGTAGGTTAGGTGAGCACTCTCAATTAACGCGACCGTCCTTTATATTGACGTTTGGTTTTTGATAAGGCTAGCGTATGAAGGGTAGCCGCTAGTTGAGGCGCCATGGATTGCAATGAATCTTGTGTCTTGTGATGCCTCATGATTTTCAATCCCAGCGATTCAAGCTGAGTAATGATCATCGCAGCTTTGGGCTTGTCTTGGTGAAGCTTCAGGAGTTGATGCAATTTAATGAGCATCTGATAATCTTTATGATCAGATTTCTCGATCGCTTTAAACTCTTGAGCATACGTATCGGATAGCCAGTCAACTTGAATAGCTTTAGTAGGCCAAGTCATGTTTTCAAACGTTTTAGCAAGCTCAGGTGCAACCGATTTTACCTGAGCCAATAACGTATCTTGTTTGACAACGCATGCCACGGCATATTCAAAACTGCTTCGATAAAGTTCCCTATCCCGTGGTTTATAAGCTTGATCAAGCCGTGCCTTATAGTTAATTATTTTTTCTATGCTGGTGGAGGGTATCGAAGCGAGTCGCACCCATTCACCCTCAGAGCCATCCTGAATGGGACGCTGTTTCGCTTCATCTATTGCTTTCGTATGTAAATCAGGCTGCTGCATCGCTTGCTTATTTTTTGCATGAGGCTCTTCGCATACATTGAGACGATGATAGGCTAGGGCGTCTAAGCGAATGCGACGCATCAGTGATGGTGGGGATAATCCCGCCTCTTTTGTCTGATGAGCAATATGCGAAACATGTTTTGCCAAATCAGGCTGTATGGTAGCAGCCAATCGATATGCGTGAATACGCTGTCCTTGTTTATGGTGTGCTATATAAGCTTTGATGCGAAGCGCTCGTTCATGATGGAGGGCGATAGTATTCAGCGTGTCTTGGCTAATCCGATTGCATGTCAATGCTTTTTCAAACACAGGGTATTGCTGTTTAATCTCAAAAGCTAAGCGATTTTTAAGTAAGGTCTGATTAAACCAGTTTGGATAATCACGGTGCTGATAAAATTTTTCAGTCGATTTAAGATCGTGATGCATGGAGCGAGCTTGTGCTCCTAGGCTATTTCTTAAATCGACAAACAGTGCCACTTTTTTGGCCATTTTGCGCCATGAAGTGGTCGTTCGTTGCAACTGCTGATGCGCTCGGCTTTGTTTAAAGACGCTATAGTTCGTCACAAATAACCAGGCATCACGAATGGACTGCTTGATACCGACGACCTTATCCACAAAACGACCTAGCATGCTTTCTGGATCAAAACCCCGACGAATAGCAAAGGAGAGAGGCCAGTCCAGCACAGCATCTTTCAGGGTCGCGCGATCAAGCGTGGATTGAAGAGCCTCTAAGTCGTTAAATTGGGATTGATCGGCATACACATTCAGGGTCTTTCGATGGCGAGTCATCGCCACATAGGTTAAAAACCGATTCCAGGCACGACCGGCCACGTACACAAAGGTATGATCGAAGGTCGTGCCTTGTGATTTGTGTACCGTGGCAGCGTAACCGTAATGAAAATCCTGATAGTCTTGGATGGAAAAGGTGATCTCACGTACCTGCTTGTGACCGATACGCACGGTCATATGGTCGCCCTCGATGTTTACAACCGTTGCAAACTCACCGTTACTCAGCCCAAGCTGTCGATGATTACGCAAGCACATAATGCGATCACCTGACGACAGTTCGATAGGGCCAGAGGTCACCTGAACGGTGTGTGCATCCGCACCCAATAATGCATGATCACGCATCGCCTGACGTGCCGTTTGATTCAGTGCCGCTACATCTAGATTGCGATGCGCCAGAATGAGACGTTCATGGAGGTTGTCTTGAGTCA
>JABABH010000156.1 GCA_014238325.1 Coxiellaceae bacterium
AAGCGAAGATAAGCATAAACATGCCATCCGCTTCAGTTTGGGCAAATTTAGAACAGAAATAAGGTTTGACTGGCCATATGAGGCCCATTCACATAAAATGACATTAGCCATGATTAACTCCTTCAAGTTAATGGTGGTTAGCGGTGGTGAGGTGTTTCAGCACCTTGCCATCGCGCTCTTCTATTTGACTGCAAAATGACGTAAAAGTCAAACCCGATCGGTGTTATCTTAAATCAAAGCGCACAAGCGGCCACACACTATTAGTCATCTGATTAAAGGGGCTTGCATGCTAAGTCCCGCAAAACTCCCGCAAGGGAAATGCTGAGACAGATGGGTTGAGAGAAAAATAAGGATAATTATTTGATTTCATGTTGATTAATCGGTGCCGATAGTCTGAATCGAACAGACGACCTACTGATTACGAATCAGTTGCTCTACCAACTGAGCTATATCGGCATATTCGTGAGCAGTGGGGAAATTGTAGGGATCTTTATGATGAAATGCAACGAATAATCAGTGGCCCAGTTGTGGAGGCCTTAAAGGCATGGATGGCTAGGGGGCAGAGTAGAGGGAGATAACTGGACTGACCCCTGCTTAGTTCTGGCCAACATGACTGCAGATACCCCTGTATTGTGGTTATCGATACAGCCTTATATTCTTAAAAAAGGCACGATTAGCTTGAGCTTTGCCGTTGGGGTTGTATGTTCTATAAGAAATCAAACGCAGGTTTTACACTCATCGAATTGATGATAGTTATGGCTATTATCGCTATTTTGGTTATGCTTGCCCTACCGTCTTATCAAGGATATATGCGGCGTGCTCGCTATATGGAAGTGGTTCAGTCGGCTTCTCCTTATCGTTTGGGTGTGGAGGAATGCTATCAGACGATGAGCAATTTAGACGCCTGTGTTGCTGGGACACATGGAGTGCCCCCAGCCATTCAAGCTGGTGAAGGTGTTGGGTTGATTCATACGATTGCGGTGAATGCCGGGGTGATTCTCATTGTCCCTGAGGAGATCTATGGCATTCATCCTCAAGATACGTATATTTTAACTCCACAAGCCATCCGAGGGCGGTTAATATGGCACGTGAGCGGTGGCGCTGTGGAGGCCGGTTATGTCCATTGAAGCTTCTGCCTTAGTCGCAGTATTACGAGAAAAAGCGTTGCTTTCGGAGGAGGAAATTCAATCGGCGATCACTAAAACGCATCAAGACCAGCTTCCCTTGTTGCATTATTTGGTGACAGAGCAGCTTCTCACTTCATCGGCATTGGTCGCGGCTTGTGCTGATTATTTTGGTTTGCGAACCATTAACTTGCGCGAATACACGTATGAGCCGGAATGGATACCCTCTGTGTCTGATAGAGAGTGGCACTCTTATCTTTTTATGCCTGTCTCACAAGATCATGTCAGCATAGTTTTAGCCATCAGTGATCCTGATGCCTTGCTTCATTTAAAAAAAATAAAATTTAATTATCATAAGGTAGATGAAGTGGTATTTGTCCCTTATGATGAATTTATTTGGGTCCTCAATCGTATCATCAGTGAGCGTACTTATGCTGTAGCGCTGACACAGCAGGTGAACCCTGTAGATTTAGTAAAGCAGCTATTGACGGATGCTGTTTATCAGCAAGCATCCGATATTCATTTTGAGGCATTTGCGAGTGAATACCGGGTGCGTTTCCGAGTGGATGGCGTATTGCGTTTAGTCTTGCATGGTCAAATGAGAAAGCAAGCTGCTGCTATCAGTAACCATTTAAAAGCTTTAGCTAATATGGATTTATCAGAGAAACGTTTGCCACAAGATGGACGTTTTAATTTTACTACAGTCACAGGTATTATGCGTCATATTCGATTAAGCACATGCCCTACTTTATTTGGTGAAAAAGTAGTGGTGCGTTTATTAAATCCAGCACGTTTATTATTGCGTTTTGATGCGTTAGGATTAGCCTCAGCTGATCAAGCTACGGTGATGGATGCGATCCAACAGCCGCAGGGATTAGTATTGGTGACGGGGCCTACAGGTAGTGGTAAGACTGTCTTACTGTATGCGATGCTAGCTTATTTAAATCATATTGAACGTAATATTGTAACGGTGGAAGATCCCATAGAAATGCCTTTTGTAGGGATTAATCAAGTTGCGGTACATGCCAAAATCCATTTAAATTTTGCTGTGATTTTGCGTGCCTTATTGCGTCAAGATCCAGATATCATTATGGTAGGTGAGATCCGTGATCTTGAAACGGCTGAAGTGGCTATTCGAGCCGCGCATACAGGACATTTGGTATTGTCTACCTTACATGCGAATCATAGCATTGAGTCGCTCACACGATTGATGGATATGGGGGTGCAGCCCTTCCATTTAGCCAGTGTTCTAACCCTGGTTATTGCACAACGTTTATTACGTCGTTCTTGTGCTTATTGTCATGCAGGGATACGTTGTAATTTTTGCCGCAACGGCTATCGTGGGCGTATTGGTGTGTATGAATTATTATCGATAACAGATGTGATGCGTAGGTTAATTTTAAAACGTGCATCCCCTCGCGCATGGCACTTAGCTACTCAGCGTGCCGGCATGCAAACGCTTTGGCAATCGGGCTTAGCTCATGTTCACGGAGGTATCACGACACTAGAGGAGCTGGGGCGTGTTTTAGGGAAAGATCATGAAGGTAGGTCATGAGGTGAAAAAATCGTTACGCTTCCATCAGCTGGAATATGCTTGGATAGGTGTCAAAGCTTCAGGGGAACGTGTATCAGGTATATGTCTTGCGAGTGATCCGGATGAGGTGAGTGCAGCACTCATGTTGGATGCTATTGTTCCAATATCGATTAAGAAAAAAAGTTCATGGTCTAGAAAAATGCGCATTTCAGAGAGTGATATCCTAGCTTTTATGCAGCAATTATGCCTATTATTAGAAGCGAATTTTCCACTGGTGGAGGCGCTGTCATTGCTTGGCGAAGTGGGGACTCGTCCCTTGGGTGGTGAGCACCGTGCTTTACGATTGTTGGTGGCTGATCTCAAAAGACGTGTCCAGGCAGGAGCTTCTTTCTCAGAGGTCGTAACGTCGTACCCCCATTATTTTGATGCCATCTGTTGTCAATTCGCAGCGGTAGGAGAACAGACTGGGCAATTAGCTCCGTTATTGGGCCGCTGGATCGCTTATCGTCAAAAAATGCAGAGATTTCGCTACAAACTCAAGAAAATGCTGACTTATCCTATTATGCTGCTATGCACTGCACTACTATTTGCCATGGGTGTATGTTTGTTCTTATTACCAGAGTTTGAGCGATTATTGCTCGAGCTTCATGCTCCTTTATCGGCATCAACACGCATGATGATCGCTGGGGCTCGTTATGTGAAAGCTGATGGAATAGGGATCTTGTCGGTGCTGATACTATTGACGTGCTTCTTCCTCTGTATCAAAAAATATTATCAGCCGTGGTCCGTAGGCGTGGATCGAGCCATATTACACCTTCCCATCATCGGTCATATGAGTCGATCTCGTGCGCTAATGTTATGGTCATTCATCGTTGCTGTGTCACAAGAGCAAGGCATTTCTTTAGCGAAGGCTGTCGCATTGGGGTACCCATTGATTAAAAATCAATATATTAAAAAGTGCTTTGCTACTTTGCCTGACAATATTTGGGCCGGTGAGGCACTGAGTCATAGTTTGGGAGCCTTGCAGTTATTTTCTATACAAACCTTAGAGTGTATTAAGGCGGGTGAGTATGCTTCCAATTTAGACAAGATGTTATACCGTGTATCGGATGTCTATCGTGATCGATTTGAAGAGTGTTGTGCCTACTTAGGTGTATGTCTCGAACGTGGGATCATGGTAGTATTAGCCGTAGTGGTCGGTGGCTTAATTATCACGATTTATTGGCCCATATTGCAGATGGGGAGTGTGATATAACAGGAAGTGATGAGTACGTCCTATTTTGCAGAATACAGGGGCATTGATGTTAGAAGTTTTGGAAACACATTTTGATATAGTCTGCATCATGGCAGGAATATTGGGTGCTGTGATTGGTAGCTTTCTCAATGTAGTGATTCTGCGTTATCCTATGCTATTGAAAAATCAATGGCGCCGGGAAGCTCAAATGTACTTGCAGTTATCCGTTGATCCCGCTGTAGATAACCTATTGCTGCCAAGATCTTATTGTATCAATTGTAAAAAAACACTACGGGTCCATCATCTCATTCCTGTTGTCAGTTATTTTTTTCTACGCGGTCGCTGTGCTTATTGTGGAAAGAAAATATCAAAGCTCTATCCTGCGGTGGAGTTATTAACAGCATTGTTGTTTGTGCTTGTCATGATTAAATACGGTTTGTCCCTTGCAACGATTGGCGCTTTAATATTGACCAGCATATTAGTTGCTCTTTTTTTTATCGATAGCCGTACTTTCTTGCTACCCGATACGATCACAATACCAACTCTATGGCTCGGTTTGTTATTCAACGTTCGAGAGATTTTTGTCAGCCCAGGGCAATCCATTCTTGCTGCCATTTTAGGCTATGTCCTTTTGTGGGTGATTGCCAAATTATTCAAAGCTATTCGGAAAAAAGAGGGTTTGGGCTACGGTGATTTTAAAATGTTGGCTATGGTTGGAGCATGGTTAGGTGTCGCAGCGATGTTTAATACGTTATTGCTCGCTGTGATATTTTCGTTAGCTTCAGCCTTGGTGTTACTCTTATGGGGGAAAATTACCATGAAGCACCCTATTCCATTGGGCCCATGCATTGCCCTTGCCGGGTGGCTGAGCCTATTAACCGGGCCGGTATTCGTGCACTGGGTCCTTTAATATCAAACTATGTCTACGACAGAGTCCGTATTTACCCTAGGCCTAACGGGTGGTATGGGTAGCGGGAAGAGCGAAGTCAGTCGTTTATTTTCTGCTTTAGGTGTACCTATTATCGATGCCGATAGGACGACGCATCATATTTTAGCCGACCCCTGTGTGCTCCGAACATTATATGCTCGTTTTGGAAAGCAGATGGTTTCTAACCAAATATTAAATCGTTCCTTATTAAAAGAAATCATATTTAGAAATTCGGATGAGAGACGATGGCTGGAGAGTTTATTGCACCCC
>JABABH010000157.1 GCA_014238325.1 Coxiellaceae bacterium
ATATCAAGAAAATTTTTGAGACAGATAACACTGGTTCGCGGCCTCTCGGGAGAGACAACACGCCATCTGGACGGAGGGTTCGTGCTATTCAAAGCAAACTTCAGGATATTGAATCTCAATACATGGCGCTGAGACGTGGTAGTCAAGATCCTGGTATGTGCTCTGAAGATTCCCGATATGCTGCTTTTCTTTTAGGACAGGCACGTTTTTCCCGTAACTTTGCTCCTCTTGATGCTGATGCTCAGGAAAAGGAGTTAGACATTATTCAAAGAGGCATGCACGATTTAAAAGCATCAACCAGAAAAGAATTACCTCAATATGATCGCTTTTCTTTTTTTTCGGCTGCTTGTGCTCCTGCTAAGAGTCCGCAATCCACTATTAATTACGTGCTGGGTAAATGGATTCATTGAGTGTAGGTGAAAAAATGGACTCATCTTCTCTGCATGCTTATCTGCAACAGGCTCCCTTGGGTAAAACCTCCGCTCTTGAGCAGGTTTATGATCCCAGCTTGTTATATCCTGTTTCAAGGGAGGCGACAAGAAGAGAGATCGATATCTCCGACCCACTTATGTTTTATGGATATGATATTTGGAATGCTTATGAGTTATCTTGGCTCAATACACAAGGTAAACCGGTGGTTGCCATGGCCAGGTTTGATATCTCTTGTTTGAGTGCTTATCTGATTGAATCTAAGTCTTTTAAATTATATTTAAACTCCTTCAATCAAACGAAATTTGTGGATATTCAAGCGGTGCATGGCAGACTGACCGAAGATATTCAAAATCAAGTCAAAGGTGGGGTTCAAGTATATATATTTAACTTAGAAGATCAGAGTTATAGTGGTATTCAGACATCAGAGCTAGGCACTTGTTTAGATGATATCGACGTGGCTTGCGATACGTATTCGATCTGCCCTGGCTATTTATCGAGTGATCCCAAAGTAGTCGTAGAAAAAACCTCTCTATATTCCCATTTATTCAAATCCAATTGCTTGGTGACAGGACAACCCGATTGGGGGTCGCTTCATATCACTTATAGCGGTCCTCAGATCGACCGATCAGGCTTATTAAAATATATTATTTCATTTCGGCAGCACCAGGGTTTTCATGAGCAGTGCGTGGAGCGTATCTTTATGGACATCATGGATCGATGCACGCCTGATACCTTAACGGTACACGCGCGATATACGAGAAGAGGTGGCTTAGATATTAATCCTATACGGAGCAGTGAACCTATACCCGTCATACAACATAGCAGAACATCAAGGCAATAATGCGAGTGGGGCGTGGTTATTTTAGGTTTCTCCAGTCTGATGGAGAGGATGGATCAATATTCATATCTTGCATTTGTTTAAGTCGTTTTTCCATTTTATTGCCACTCATGCGTTTCATCATTTTCTGCATTTGATTAAATTTTTTGACCATTTTATTGATTTCTTGCATCGATTGTCCTGATCCAGAGGCTATACGACGTTTACGTGATCCATTAAGCAGAGCTGGAAATTGGCGTTCTTTTAGCGTCATCGATTGAATAATGACGATCATCGTGTTTGTATCTTCTTCTTGGGCTAAGCCGGCGGCGCCTTTAGGCAGTTTCCCAACTTGAGGTAGCTTATCAAGCAAGGACTTGATGCCTCCCATTTGTTTCATTTGTTTCAATTGTTGCCAGAAATCATTGAAATCAAAACGACTGCCTGTTTTTAACTTCTTTTTTATCGATTTTGTTTCTTTTTCGCTGATTTTATGTTGCGCGGCTTCTACCAGGCTGACGATATCACCCATACCCAATATGCGTGATGCAGTACGATCAGGATAAAAGATGGAAAAATCCGATATTTTTTCACCGGTTCCGATAAATTTAATAGGTTTGCCAGTCATGACCCGCATGCTAAGTGCAGCTCCACCACGTGCATCACCATCTGTTTTCGTCAAAATGATGCCAGTCAGAGGAATGGCCGTGTTAAAAGACTGCGCGATATTTGCAGCATCTTGCCCAGTCATACTATCCACCACGAGTAGGGTTTCAGTCGGGTGAGTCATAGAGATGATCGTGCTGAGCTCGCTCATTAAATTATTGTCGATATGTAATCGACCTGCCGTATCTAAAATCAGAATGTCGGACATTTTTTGCTCAGCAGCTCTGAGGGATGCTTGAGCGATTTTGTCTGGAGAGCTATCCGCAGGAGCAGGAAAATAATCCACTTCGACTTGCTGGGCTAATATTTCTAATTGTTCAATAGCAGCAGGGCGATAAATATCGGTAGAGGCTAGCATCACAGATTTTTTATGATGCTCTTTGAGCCACAGTGCAAGCTTAGCTACGCTGGTTGTTTTTCCCGAACCTTGCAGCCCAACCATGACAATCACTAAGGGTTTGGCTGCTTTCAGGATCAATGGGGCCTGTTCTTTCCCCAAGATGGCTTGTAATTCATCTTGGACAATTTTAACCAGGGCTTCCCCAGGACGGACATGTTTGGTGATGGTTTGTCCCAGTGCTTTGTCTTTGATATCACGTATAAATTTTTCAATGACCGACAAAGCCACATCAGATTCTAATAAGGCAACTCGTACTTCCCGTAGCATGGATTGAATATTGTCTTCGGTTAAGCGACCGCCACGAATTTTTTGAATAGTCTGGGTAAGACGTTGAGTAAGATTTTGAAACATAGACCACAGTATAAAATGAGACGGCTTGGGAATAAAGAGGCAGACACTATTATTCTAAAGAAATCATGGTGATTGGAGCCATGGCCACGTTCCATGATGTCCGTCGTGATGCTGTTATGGATGAGTCTGTGTGCTAGGTAGGGACGCTTGCCTCTTTTTAGGATATCATTGCAACGCAATGGGCGTGCTTTAGAATGAGTGGGGTTGGGTTGACTAGTATCAAAATTCAGTATTTATGCGTGCTTTTAGTCTGCTTGGTGGCTATTTCTGCTTTTTTTTCAGCTTCCGAAACAGGCATGATGGCTTTGAATCGATATCGATTGCGACACCTTGCTCGGAAAGGTCATCTCAA
>JABABH010000158.1 GCA_014238325.1 Coxiellaceae bacterium
AATATATCGTCATGAGAGAAGATGACATACTAGGTATCATTAAGTAACAATAAAAATACATTGGAGAAAGAGGTAATACATAATGGCTGAGAAAATTTTAAAATTTGGTCAGGAAGCAAGGCACGCGATGCAAAAGGGCGTCGACATTTTGGCCAATGCGGTAAAAGTGACGCTGGGCCCTAAAGGGCGTAATGTTGTGATAGGCAATACTTATGGCACACCGACGATTACAAAAGATGGTGTGAGTGTTGCGAAACAAATAGAGCTCAGTGATAAGTTTGAAAATGTAGGGGCGCAATTAGTTAAAGAAGTGGCCTCAAAGACCTCCGACGAGGGTGGTGATGGTACGACAACTGCAACGGTTTTAGCTCATGCTATTATTAAGCAAGGCTTTAAAGCTCTAGGTGCTGGTTTTGATGCAATGGATCTTAAGCGAGGTATCGATAAAGCTGTACGTGCGATTGTAGCCCGCCTTAAAGATATGTCTCAGCCTTGTGAAACTGCAGAAATGATTGCTCAAGTGGGTGCTGTTTCAGCTAACTCTGATCCACAAATTGGTAAAATTATTGCTGAGGCAATGGAAAAAGTTGGTAAAGAAGGTGTGATCACCATAGAAGATGGTTCAGGTCTGGATGACCTTCTTCAAGTCGTTGAAGGTATGCAGTTTGATCGTGGTTATTTATCCTCTTATTTTGTTAATAATCAGCAGAATATGAGTGTGGAATTGGAAAATCCATTAATTTTCTTGGTCGACAAGAAGGTATCCACTATTCGCGAATTAGTTTCAATATTGGAAGCTGTCAGCAAAGTAGGTCGGCCGTTACTTTTAGTAGCTGAAGATATTGAAGGGGACGCTTTAGCGACTCTCGTTTTCAACCATGTGCGTGGAACCGTAAAATTGGCTGCTGTTAAAGCTCCTGGCTTTGGTGATCGACGTAAAGCCATGTTGCAAGATATTGCTGTTTTAACCGGTGGAACCGTGATTTCTGAAGAAGTCGGCTTATCTCTAGAATCTGCTGCGATGGAACACCTGGGTTCAGCTAAGCGTGTGATTGTGACGAAAGAGAATACAACCGTGATCACCGGTGGTGGTCGTGAGAGCGAAGTTGAGGGCCGTATTAAGCAAATTCGTCGCGAAGTTGAGCAAAGCGATTCGAGTTATGATCGAGAAAAGCTACAAGAGCGTTTGGCTAAATTAGCTGGCGGTGTTGCAGTGATCAAAGTAGGAGCTGCTACTGAAGTTGAGATGAAAGAGAAAAAAGCTCGAGTGGAAGATGCATTGCATGCGACTCGCGCAGCCGTAGAAGAAGGCATTGTGCCAGGTGGAGGCGTTGCTTTAATCCGTGCTGCTGCCGTCTTAGATAAAGTTGAGGTGGAAACCGAAGATCAAAAAGCGGGTGTGAATATTATTCGTGCTGCTGTAGAAGAACCTCTACGACAAATCGTGACCAATGCAGGTGGCGAGCCTTCTATCGTTTTGAATAAGGTAAAAAATAGCGATAGTCTTCATTTTGGATATGATGCTAAGAGAAACGAATATGTCGCAGATATTAAAGTAGCTGGTATTCTTGATCCAACGAAGGTTGTTTGTTCCGGTATCAGTAATGCTGGATCTGTGGCTGGATTAAAGCTCACCACAGAATGTGTCATTGTCGATGCGCCTAAAGAAGAATCAGCAGGTCCTGCTGGTGCTGATATGGGTGGCATGGGCGGCATGGGTGGCATGGGCGGCATGATGTAATTCAGCCCGTATCGAATGCTTCCATCCTCTTGTATGGATTGAAAAACCCTGCTTTATGCAGGGTTTTTCTGTTTAGGGGGGGGTATAATTGTGTTATGTTGGTTTCATTGGAATATGGGGAATCTATGAAAGCGAGTCAGTTTTTACTAGCCACATTAAAAGAAAGGCCAGCTGAGGCAGATGTCATCAGCCATCAACTCATGCTTCGAGCGGGGCTGATTCGGCAATTGGCGAGCGGGATATATACCTGGTTGCCCTTGGGTTTTCGTGTTTTACAGAAGGTGATGGGTATTGTTCGTGAGGAGATGGATA
>JABABH010000159.1 GCA_014238325.1 Coxiellaceae bacterium
AGCAAAATATTCAATATTATTATGAACAGTCTCTGGCATTAATTCCTGCAGGGGGGCTGATCGCGGTAGATAATGTGTTGTATCATGGGGAGGTCCTGGATCCATCAGGGGGCAGTCGCAGTGCTCGAGCGATCCATGAATTTAATGTTGCCTTATACGATGACAAGCGTATCGATTTATCTTTATTGCCCATAGCCGATGGCCTGAGTTTAATTCGAAAGAAGTAACCACCTATGAGGACTTATGACTCATCGTGTAGTTTTCCTGATGCAGATAAAATAATAGCGATGGATCGTGTGCTCGGGAATTTAGCCAAAATAATAGTCACCATGACCATGATGGGAACACATAAAAACATACCCACTATCCCCCAAATAAACCCCCAAAATCCGAGTGATAATAAAATAATTAAGGGGCTTAAATTTAACCGTGTACCCATCCATTTTGGTTCTAATACATTACCCACCGTGACCTGAATGACTATAAGCAATATGCCTAGACTGATAAACGGAACAAGATGGGTGACCTGAATCGAGGAAGCCAATAAAATTAAACCGATAGCGATCAAAGGACCAATAAAAGGAATATAATGCAAAAGAAAGATGAGCATGCCCCAAAATTCTGCATGGTGTATTTTAAAGGAAAGCAGTAAAATATAGGTCAGTATGCCTGCTAGCGCATTAATAGCAGACTTAATTTTTAAATAACTGCTGATATCCATATCTATTTTGTCAATTAAGCGTTTAATTTGATGAAAATGTTCCGGTGTTTTGCTCATCGCTTGTAATTTAGCATCAAAGGAGTGGTATTCAAGTAATAAAAAAATAAGATAAACGAGGATTAGAGTGAGGTTGCTGGCCATGGACGAAACAATAGAAGCCAGGGTTGTAAAGAAATGTGTGAGATTGATTTGTGATAGAGCTTGTTGCAAAATATTCGTTTGATGCGTTGCTGACCGAGGGTAGCCGATGGCTTTTCCGATCCAATCATGTACACCTAATAAATTTGTTAATGTATGAGAAATGGCTGTGAGTTTGCGTTGGTACAGCGGAGCATCGTGAATCACACCAAAAAAAGAATGACTAAATAACAGGAAAACGACATAAATCACAAGGCTCGTGCTAATAATGGCAAATACTAATGCCAAGGTATTAGGCATATGCCAGTTCAAATAGGGCATATGCTGATAAAAATGAATCACTCGCGTAATGATATACCAAAAGACTAAAGCTAGGGCTAATGGAACGAGCAGAGATTTTCCTATCACTAAAATATAAACGAGCAAGGCCAAGAGAAAGCAGCTCGACACCATATTAACATACCTCAAAAGCATGATAATTCACCCGTAACTGGGGGTGAGGCTGCTGACTGTCGTTGATGATACAGAAACTGCAGGTTATCCATCGCCATGTTTAGTCATGAGATTTTGTGTTTTGTAGTTTGGATCTAGGCGATGCATGGCTTTTATAATGCGATCAAATTGATCAGAACTATGCTCTTTGTCTATGCCAGGCGACATATTTTCTTCTTCTGCGACCATGATTTCAAGCATGTCATATTCCCATTGTTTCAGTACGGCAATTTTTGCTTCCTTCGTTAAATTTTTATCACGAAGCAAAGCTTCTAAATCCATGTCTGCTGAACTGGGATTCGTTAAGGCAGAAAGATAGGGTGGGTGGGCTCCATGTTTTTTCGTAGGAAGCGATTTGAACATGGAAGGTCTGTGGGGCGTTTGTTTATGATGGAATGGCATATTTATAAATATAGCAAATTTGTTTCCATCTGTGTCAATCGCTTATCTTCGCTCTGAGATTTAATATTTTTTTTGATGCTATATCATGAGGTTACTTATGTATTCTCTAGTTGATCATCAAGTTGAATGGGTTTATCAACGCCCGAGGCGTGGCGTTCTTTAAGCTCAATATCAATATATTTATCTGTGATAGCACCTGAACTATGCCCTGCATCATCTCTAACATGCTCCCGAGGACGTATTTTTACATCTTCTGAAATGCCTGTATGCCG
>JABABH010000160.1 GCA_014238325.1 Coxiellaceae bacterium
GTATAGCTAAGATTGATAGCCGTATAAAATAAGGCATTCACCAGCATCCACCAACCCGTATATCGACATAGCAATTTTCTATTTGGACTCATTCCTATTCCCTCTCAATACAAGCACGGTTATAATCAAGCATAATTTATACCCATCCCACTTCAAGATGCGAAGCATGTACTTGAAGTGACTCATCGCGATGGGGATTCTTAAGGGGACAACCGCGATTGTCCCCTTAAGTGGCTGAGCGAACATTGACTTTTCGCCAGCCATCAAAAAAAGGTATACCGCTCACAGCAGCCAACTTCGCATCTTCATTCGCGAGCGGTATATCAGCACCCCCTTATTTTTCCTTTTTTACATATCGATATAAATCATGAGACAAAAAGCGTAATAATTGAGCATTTAAAACACCATGCTCCTCTTTCCCTTCTAATGAGAAAAATTGTGGGTTCCCTTCAGGGTATATTCTCAAAACCTGGTGTTTATATAATACAGCCTGATCCACATAGCTATTCAGCATCAACTCTGGTGGACGTCCCATGCGCTGTGTCATTGGCACACCCACACTATAATCAGAAAATTTATTATCGTACCCTAAAGCATCACGCATCAGCAAAGGCACGACATCATAATGACTCGTTCGATAAGAAAAAACCTGAGGACGGCGCCCTGGCCAGTGAATAATCATCGGTACATGTAATTGCCATTTAGTATAATCGCTCGCATGCCCCCATGTATTGTGATGGCTATCATTAAATTCCTCCCCATGATCCGCTGTAATCAAAACAATGGTATCTTTTAAATGATGCTCTACTTTTAATTGATGTAACACCTTACCGACCAATTGATCATCATAATAAGCCGCATTTTTATACCGATTTAAATACGGCATTGGATTACTATGATTATCTAAAAAAATACGATTACAGCTCTGCACAAATGGTCGGAATCGGGACTGACTGCTTTCTTTATCTTGGCAATAATTATGAGTAGCATCGTAAAACAAGAAACTAAAAAATGGCGAATGTCTATGATGGCGTTTTCGCTTCTCTAAAAATGACTTAAATCCATCAGTAATAGCGCGATCTCGTTGTAGTGCAGGTCCCGGTCGATCAATGACTAAAGGTTTGACCTGCCAAAATAATCCATGCACAAAATCAGGATACCGTAACGATGCGCTCCCTAGTATATTTAATTGATAATGCTGTTTTAATAGTTCATTTATGAAAACAGGGCGACGTCGATGCAATACCGTGCTATTCCAATAATTAGCTGGAATACTATATAATAAAGAAAAAATACCAGGGCCTGTGCAATCCCCCCCGCTTAGATGGTTATTAAATACCCATGATTTTTTAGAAAATGCATAAATATTAGGCGTTGTGACCGGATTCATAGCATCAAATCGCCAGTCATCAATCACAATCATCACAATATTATAGGGATGTTTCCGTCGTACACCGTGTAAAGGATGCAAGGGATAGTGTAAATTCTTCGTAATTTTCGGCATTTGTGAAAAAATA
>JABABH010000161.1 GCA_014238325.1 Coxiellaceae bacterium
AAACCGCTCCAGGCCAAGGAAGTGTCCATGACGATTCTTTCGATACAGTGGGATTATTCAGCAGTAACGATACCTCACAAGATCCTCAGCAGCGTGCAGTTTCATTCGCTGAAGAAGCAGCCATGGCTATTGCGTTAAACCCATCCGTTAAACACAAATTTTTTCGATACAATTTTAACACAGCCAACAAGAATTATTCCGACAGGATGTATGAAAACATACTGCTTGAAAGCCTATTACGAAGCACAGCAGTCAAAGAGGATCAGGACACCATACCAACATCACTCAATACATTAATAAAGGAAACGAATTGGACTCTTGGTAGAACTATCCTTGATTATCAAGCTGATATCACGAAAACTTATAATGATGTACGAAGCAACATATTTAAATATAGGATATTATTGCTATACATACTAAGCAATAACCAGCATCAGGATTTCCTCCTTCAATTCGAGACCATCATTAATCAACTGATATCTCACTCTACAACAAATGAAGACAAGCGATATTGGAAAGACTTCTTAAGGGATCAGAAACATAACTATTTTGTTGGTTTGAGACAAGAATTCTTTAGAGATTATGGCCACACCACACTCACACCCAAGCAAAACTTTAAAATATGTAAAGCACGCTTGAAGCTACTCAATTACCAAGAAAAACGAGCACAGCCTAAAAAATGGGAACCCCTGATCTATGCTCTGGTATCCATTGTAGCTTATACACTTGAGATTCTACTCTTAGCGGCTCTAGTGTGCGCTCTTGCCGTTCCTCTCGCCTTAGCCGCTCTTTGGCTCTTCCCATCGTTACCGATGTTAGCCATCACCGTAGGTGCTGGAACCATTGCTGCCGTCGCTGTTATTTATGCTTATACCCGCCGCTGCTTCCCTGCTATAACACCTCAGATCACTCAGGTTGCAGATACTTGTATTCAAGCCATCAAACATGCGGCTGCTAGACCTGATAAAAAAGCGCTAGAAGAGGCATCACGCATCAAAAACAACTATCTTGCTGACCCTAATTTTCAGTTTTTTGCTAAACTCGAGGATTATAGCGGGAAACACGGAGAGTCTGTAGACAATGGCAATGACAACATGCCATCAACATCGAAGGCAGCATAGCGTCTCAATGCTCAACGCTTGCTTATCCGATTTGTTGACGCAAATGTGCTGCTAAAACATCTGCGGTATCCTTGGTATAATCCTTTTCTATCACGTTTTTGATATAGGATTGCAGTGCTGGATGGATGTGGCGATTCAAATGACCATAAAAAGCTGGGGGAGCTACTAAGACTAGGTCTTGGTAGTCCCCATGCGTTCGAGCAAGATCAAGCTCACGGACAACGGTCAATGCAAATTTATCAGCTTCATGTACCTTAGGATCGGTAGTTTCTACAAAAGTGCCATAGCCTTCTTGCCTGCCATGATAACGTCCCATTTTATCTGATAAACGATCGCTATCGTGTTGACCACTCTCTGGATGCTTCAAGCTTTTTATCCATACAAGCGATGCTTCTCCTTGCAAAAATTGAGACCAATGCACAGCAAATATGCTAGCTTCACTCGCAGCCGCAACTAATATCCATGTTTTCATCGATGCTATCCCTATGGTTATTTCAAATTTGCTATCAGGCTTCCTATATCAAAGTATATAGCACTCTCGATCAGACTGCCCTGTAAAGAGTCGCTTCGCAATAGAACACAAGATCATGCGTCATGACGATAAGCAGCTTGAGCCCTATGATGTGTGCGTTTGGAATGATGGTGGATAGGCGGCACATCTTTAGGCCTAAAACGAGCATCTGAATGCCCATGTAGGGTGGCATGGCGCTTAATAACGGCTGTCAATACACCCACTAACAGCATTAATATCAAAATATAAGCGATGTTTTTTAGCTTATTATATCTCACAAGACTACGCCTTCTTCTAGATAGCTCAATCACCCGTCTGCTATCACATAGGGTTGCTATGCATCTATCACTTCTGGTATAGCAGACGAAACAGTATAGTGCCCCGTAAACACAGCATCTTCAAATTGTTGGATGGAGGAATAACCCGGCAATAATGCAGCATTAATCGAAGCATAAAGATCGGGTATATCCTGATAGATCAGGTGATCGGCTCCAATATGCGCACATACTTCCTCTGTTGATCGACGATAGCCCACCAATTCTGTTGCCATAGGGATATCAATGCCATAAATATTAGGGTACTGGATTAAAGGAGCCGCCGAAGCAAAATATACTTTTTTCGCACCGGCGTTTCGGGCCATGCGAATAATACGCTTAGAGGTGGTACCGCGCACAATCGAATCATCCACGAGCAAAATACTCTTACCCGAAAATTCAGCCCCTATCGCATTTAATTTGAGCCGCAAAGATTGTGATCGTGTCTCTGCTCCCGACATAATAAAAGTGCGCGCAATATAGGGATTTTTAACAAATCCTTCTGAATACGGCAAACCGAGTCGATTGGCTAAAGCATGTGCCGCTGGTCGGCTTGTGTCTGGAATAGGGATGACAGTATCGATCTCATCTTGCCAACCCTGCCGTTTTATTTTATCTGCCAAATGCTCTCCCATCAATGCCCGCGCTTGGTACACAGAAACGCCATTCATAATAGAATCCGGGCGAGCCAGATAAATATATTCAAAGATGCAAGGCGCTAAAGCCTGTCGAGGTGTACATTGTTGTGCATGCAGATGCCCTTGATGATCGACATAAATCGCTTCTCCTGGCGCAACATCTGCGACTAAACTAAAACCGAGCGCATCCAAGGCAACGCTTTCAGAAGCCAACATATACTCTATGCCTGCTGCACCCTGACGTTTCCCATAGACTAAAGGGCGAATACCATAAGGATCACGAAACCCAACCATACCATAACCGTTAATCATCAAAATACCGGTATAAGCTCCTACCACACGCTTGTACATACACGATAGCGCTTGAAATAGTTGATCCGGGCTTAAAGAGAGGCCACCGACGCGTTGTAACTCATGAGCAAGCACATTCAACAATACTTCAGAATCCGATTCTGTATTCAGATAACGTAAATCAGTTCGAATCACATCGTCGGTAAGCTCTTTGACATTTACAAGATTGCCATTGTGCACCATACCCAAACCATAAGGAGAATA
>JABABH010000162.1 GCA_014238325.1 Coxiellaceae bacterium
ATAATTGGGCGCTTCTATGGGGTTGGGTTTTTTGATATCGGCGACGTTACTGATCATTTATTTAAAGATACCTGGAAAAAAGGCGTCGGTCCTGGTATCGCTTTTATGACGCCTGCCGGATTATTTGAAGTCACTGCTGCTAAAGCCATTACCCAACCTGGCAAACCTTGGATGATCCAATTTATGATAGGAACTCCCATATGATACGCTGGCTCATTGGTATCCTTATGACACTGGCAGGTCTCTTCGCCCTATTGTATTTTTTAGTGTATTCCAATACTGGTATTAAAATGAGTTTATATCTCATTTCACATAGCATACCCGGCAGTCTCACGTACGAAAAAGCGCACTTAAACCAGGACCATACCCTATCTATTGCCGATCTCCAGTATAAAAATCGCAGCATGACACTGCACGCCCAACAATTACAACTAAAATGGCAACCGCTATCTTTAATAACCGGTCACTTATATATCACAACATTACGCAGCCAAACACTCAGCGTGAAGTACTTTAAACACCGAAGCTCCTCTATGAGCATCTTCTCCAGGAACATACTGCCCCTTAATTTAAGCATCAAACAAGCCCATATTGATAATTTAGCACTACAATATGCTAACTATAAGCCCTGGCTCATCAAAAATATGCAGATTCATCATCTTAATATAGGCACTTATCTCTCAGCTAAAATCACCCTGTCGATAAAAACACCTCATATTCAGCAGATAACTTTGATACTCGGCGGAACACGCACTCAATATCGATTTAAGATCCATATCGCAGAACCGCCTATGCAATGGACTCTATCTGGGCATGGTGATCCTTATACTATCCAAGCCTATATACGAGAGCCCCATACCCTCCATGGACATCTGATGGCGAAGGCTCGTCTGTCTTTAAAAGCTCAACATGCTTGGCGACTTCATATTGATGCCAGACATTTAAATCTCCAAGCGGTCCATCCCAAATGGCCATCTGAATTTAATATGCAAATGAATAGTTCAGGTTACGATATATTTAAAAATTTCCCTTATTTTAAAGTACGGGCTTTAATAGAAACTCATGCCTCTTATGTCCATATTGAAGGGCAACATCATCAACAATGGAAGCTCAGTTGGGCTTTTCATCTTGATGATCTCTCTGATCTATTATCTGACTGCGCGGGACGTTTAACAGGATCTGGACAGCTATCTGGCTTCCTGAGCCAACCCTACACTCGTGGTTCTTTATCAGTGGCTGGCCTTAAACTTCCGCATTATCAGATCAAGCAACTCAGTACTCATTGGAATATACAAGGTCTCGACAAAACATCGTCACTGATATTGCAAAGCCAACAAGTTAAAATAGCTCATATCAGCCTATCCAAGCTTGCAATACGCGTTAGCGGCCCTATGCAAGCGCATCACGCCTATATGCAAATAACTCTCTCACCGGGTGATACACGAAGCATGCAAACCTTATCCACTCAGGTCACCGGGCATTGGAATGGTCATAGTTGGCACGGTCAATTGATGCAATTTAATATAGGACATTGGACCCTCGACCGTAGCACCTCCATGACCGTAGCATCCACGCATATCGGTTTAAACGCGCCGCTATGCTTATCAGCATCACAAGAAAAATGCTGCTTCACAGGCATGTGGTATGCAGAACACCCCTGGAAATTTACCGTTCAAAGTCAGGGCTATTTTCCCGAAGATCTGCTCTTTGCTGGGTATCCCTCTCTCGCTATACATAGCATGAATCATTTGCAAGGATTCATCAAAGGACAAGGAAAAACAATGACAGCAGGGCAATTCTCAGGACAATTCCAGGCAGGCAAGGTTACCCTGCACGAACCTTGGATGTCTCAGCCCATCCACTTTAAATACGCTGCTATCACAGGTCATATCGATGAGCAACAATTACAAGCCAAACTCCAAGTCAACCTCTCCTCACATAGCAACCTAACAGCCCAACTGCATCTCTCTCACCTACCTTGGCTAGAACACAGCAACCTAGACCCTGAACTGGTGGGACGCATGAGTTTATACCGTATTAATATCGCACCATGGGTTGCACCATTTATTCACTCTCCTGCACGAT
>JABABH010000163.1 GCA_014238325.1 Coxiellaceae bacterium
ATGTGCAACTTTTCTGCAAAGAAAAACCAGCTGTTGTGGTTCTGAGGGATGGGTGTCAAATTTTGTAAATATTTATTTATTATTATTGTCCAACAGTTTCCTGCTTTGGTCATCAGCATCAGCCAGGGACACGCCGCTGGTCAACCGTGCCCAACCTCCACAGGATATTACAAAACAATACTACAACAGGTTACCCACGGGCAAAAAAATCACTATGGATTTGTGAAAGCCCATCCCTTTAAAAATACAAAAAGCTCATTTTCCACCCCAGCCAGCCTTTTCTTAAAGATATCCAAGGATGGCGATGTTACCACGAAATGAGGTAAATAATTCCATACATTAACCACTCGGTAGCAAAAACTATTCAGCACCACATTTTTCCTCGCACGCTTGGGATATAGTTTCAGTGAATTTCCTCGATTCCCCCGTTGTGTAGCGAAAGAGAAAAAATCGGCAAAGTCCAAACCAATATATCCCTTGATTACTTTGTATACAAGTACAACATCCCTCTTTATACGACGCAATTCCAGTGGCTCCAATTCACATATACGCAATCGTTCAACATACGGCGTATGCCAAAGGCCCTTAACACGTTTAGTAAATCGCCTTTGAATATTTTCAACCATGTCTATATTCATCAAGTAAAAGGGAGACCAAATCTCCGAATTGTATTCCAGTAAAGGCCGAATATGCGTAACAAACATGGTTTTCATGAACTGAAGATCTCGACTACTGAACGTTCTGTATACCAAACCCACCCTACGCGACGCACGCGCTGAAATGTATGCACAATGCTCAGAAAAGTTAAGTCTATTGTCAACTAAAACGCCTAGGTCTTTTACACACTCCTTAGTCGGGAGAAAAACTCCACCCATTAGGTAAGACACTGCTAGATCGCGATTAAAACCAACCTTAAGTAATGCACATTTATCGGCATTAACACATATCTGCCAATCCCTGCACCACAACTCAACAGTAGTTAAATCGCGCTGCAAACCATTCGCCTTTTTTTCAGTTTTCTTCAAAGTGCCGTAGATTTTTGAGTCATCCGTATACAACTTCAGAGTTGATGAGACCAAAACATCAGGCATGTCATTGATATAAATGAGAAACAGCAGTGGGCCAAGTACCGAACCCTGAGGAACACCACTTGTAACTGGTTGCCAATCAGAGAAACAATCATCAATTTTAACCCTTTGCCATCTATTAGATATGAAACAACGAATATATTCAAGTACGCCACCCTATATCCCATACTGTTCGCACTTATACAGCAATTTACTATGAACAACAGAATCGAAGGCTTTCCGCAAATCTACATATACCACATCGATATATTCACCTTTCTCTATAGCATCCATCCAGTCATTAATACATTCAAGCATTTCAGTTAACGTTGAACGTTTAGGCAGGAAGCCATGCTGATGTGAGCTTAGTATGTTGTTATCAACTAGATGCTGGAGTATACTATTTTTTACACAAGTTTCCATTACCTTAGAAGAAGGAGACGTCAATGAAATTGGCCTATAGTTACGGGGTGAGCTAACCAAACCTGTACCCTTATAAATAGGCACCACATCAGCACATTTCCACGCTAACGGAATAGATTTTGCTTCCAAACACACAGTGAAAAGAATTCGTAGGGGTTCTACTAAATTTTCTGCGCACTTATGCATGATAATAGGAGGAATATGATCCGGACCCAACGAGTATGAATTAGAGAGACGTGAAAGAGAACTGTACAAGTTCGGGAGTAAACGTAATTGTCACAATAGGAACAACATGCCCAATAATTGGATTGAAAGCAGGCAACGTAGCATTATCTTCGGTAAAAACACTACAAAAGTAATCATTCAAGCATTTAGCCTTGGATTTTGAATCACTATATATTATACCGTCCACACATAATTCAGGCACAACATTCGGTCTATCCAGAACTTTCCTAACATAAGAGTGAAAACGATTAGTATTACAGTCTGATGCAATACTGTTCTCATGAGCTGCCATGTCTCTGCCGATAAGGCAACGGCATTGCTTCGGCCAAAAACGTAACGACGTTCTCCAAAATTC
>JABABH010000164.1 GCA_014238325.1 Coxiellaceae bacterium
TAACCAAACAACAAGGGTTCGTAACCACACTTACGAACTTCAGTTGCTATATTGGGGTGATGTTGATCAAGCGGTGTGCCATTGCGAACCGAGCGATGATTCATCGCATAAAGTCCGGTCAGCAAACTAGATCGCGCCGGTCCACACGGACTCGTAACACTATAATGGTTAGTAAAAGTTACGCCTTCTAACATGAGCTTGTTTAGATTTGGCGTTTTGACATGGGATGCTAAAGCGCCATGAAGGCAGTCAGCCCGGAATTGGTCAACGACTATAAGTAGTACTTTGCCATTAGTGTTAGCGATATCATCATTGTGACAATTATCTGCGCAAGTTTTGCTTGTTGCCATTAGATCAAATCGAGCTTGCAGCTTCAGATAAATTCCGGAGTTTTTTCATAGCTAAATCATGCCCTAACATAGCAAGACCACAGTCAGGCGCCGCTATCAATCGATCCTTATCAATGTGATTTAGGGCCTTTGTCAGACGCACGGTAATTTCTTCGATGGTCTCGACACGGCTTTGAGCGATTGCAACGCTGCCAAAAATAACTGTTGAATTTTGGAATTTTTCTAACAAAGCCAAGTCATTATATCGATGCGCATCTTCGAGAGAGATTTGGTTGACGGATGAAGCATCGACAGCTTCAGAAAGTCGGAAATAATTATTTGGGTCGGCTTTGTGATAGACCTCGTCATCAAGATGTTCAGGATAGCCACAACACATATGCATAACGCGTGTAACAGTGTCTGGCACGCCATTGAAACACCGGTCGAGACATTCGACACCATAGTCGAGAGCGCGTTCAACATTACGGGCAAATAGCGGCTCATCTATTTGGATGAACTTACAGCCAGCATCAGCTAGAGCACGTACTTCAAAATTGAGCGCATCTGCGAGATCGAATGCAAGCTCTCGGTCATTGTCATAAAACGAATTTGCGACTGTATCCATAATAGTTGTTGGGCCCGGTATTGTGATTTTCACTGGTTTATCAGTGGCGCCTTGGGCGATTGTAAAATCACGATCCAAAAAGTGGTTTCCTTTAGGCTCAATTTTACTGCTTATTGTAGGTAATTCGGCTTTGTAGGCACCATCGCGCAATACGCGCTCAGTTAAATTAACAAAGTCAAATCCGTTCAGATGCCTACAATGATAATGAATGTAATTTTCACGTCGCTGTTCGCCATCAGTTGGAATATCGATACCGCAAGAAACCTGATCATTGACGGCTTGTATGGTAGCTTTATCAAACAGAGCTACTGTTTCAATATTAGCATTTGTCATGACATCAGTATAGCCGCGTGTAACGTCGGCACCCGTAGCTGTTAGGCCCTTTTCAACCTGGAACCAATCTTGAATGGGGACGTAATCGTACTTGGGAAATGAACCTATACAGGTTGTTTTGATAGCCATAATTTACCCTCTTAGAATTTACACTTTGAGACCCAATTCATTCTTTTCGCTACATTCATGCTTGACAATTCTTTCTGAAAAATCAAGACTTATCTCGTAAAATAGCGACTGGCGGCTCGTAAAACA
>JABABH010000165.1 GCA_014238325.1 Coxiellaceae bacterium
CTGCATGAGGTCGAACCTGGTTATATTCTTGTAACCACTGATGAGTGATGCTTCTGACTTCATCCAGATGTTGTCGCTTATATTAAAAATATTAAGATTGATGATATAGCCCATAACAGAGTGAGCGTATCGCATGTCACTGGATTTCCACCTCCCTCGACGCTTAAAGTAGGCATTACCGCAATTGGTGGATATGCTGCTGAAATGCATTGGTTTATGGCCGGTCTCGATATTCATGAAAAAGCTGAGATGCTGAAAAAACAAGCACTGAGTTATCTGGACAAAAAGCAATTCACCACCATCACCTTTGATCTATACGGTACCCCAGGCGATAACCCATCTTCCTTAAAAAAATCAATGGTCCACTTACGTATATTTGCTCAATCTAAAGACAAATGCGCATTAGAACCTCACAACTTTTTGTTCCCTATATTGAATAATGCTCTCCAATCCTACCCAGCTGCAACCTGGAATAATGACTTTAGATTAGCGCAACCAAGAGAATACGTTGAATATTGGCCGGCTTTACTGGATCGCAGAAAAGTACCTATATCCGTTCATCTAAGCAATGGCTCCATCATTGACATTGAAGAGCCAACGATAAGCTATTTTGATGCAAGCCACCTTGAACCTGAAGCTAAGCATCCTCATGTAGTCACTCAGCATAAAGATGACGATGAGTTAGTTGAAGCTCGCTTAGGCGATATCGTATTTGCACGCTCTGGTGATAAAGCAACCAACTGTAATATTGGTCTCTTTGTAAGAAACAAAGCACATTGGGAGTGGTTTAAACATTTTATGTCTACTGAAAAAATGATTGAGCTGCTTGAAGATGATTACGCTAATCAAGAGATCGAGAGAGTAGAATTTGAGGACATTTGTCTCATACATTTTTTACTGAGGGGGTACCTAGGCAAAGGTGTATCGAGCACCTCATCTTATGATTGCCTCGGTAAAAACGTTGCAGAATATGTTCGATATAAAAAAGTCATGATACCTAAAAAATTAATGAAATAGGTGAGTTCAAGCATTCGAGCCATGGTTGACAACACCTGTAAATCATGGCTCATTGATGGTTCAGTGCCCCCCATATATACCCAATGCAGTTCAAGATGCGCAGTTAGGTCATGATATCCTTTGAGATGCTTTCTTCTTAACTGATGTAGAAAAGCTTGAATACTCACCGCATTCACTCGATCAGACGGCAAAGAGACAGTCGTATGATGATTGAGGCAAATCCCACCCATCACATTCAGGTGGGGTGACTTACCTGCCGTCGCTATGCTCTTACGTTGGCCTTTTAAAATCCAGCCATAGGCTAAGCGAGTTTGATGTTGAGGATGCACGCTATCGACAAAATAAATCGGTTCACGAACGCCTGCTTTTTCCTTCAGGGCCGCATAGGATTTTATAAAGGCTTGCTGTTGTTCCAAATCTGCTTTTGCTGGAACAGCATGCGGCTTCTTATAACGAAAGCCCATGTGTCTACCCCTCCAAAATGTTACCAGTACCAGTACCAGTAACAGATAGAATTTCTCCAAGTATGTCGTTTGATGACACCATGCTGCCTTGTCTTCCACTCTCCTTCACCGTAGACTGTCAAGCCTGTGCTATCGATCACGACATGAATAGGCATAGGAGAAAGATCGAGTGGCAAGAGGTTTTGACGACGGCATATTTGAGTATAAGAGGGTATCTTAATATCTACATTTAATCAC
>JABABH010000166.1 GCA_014238325.1 Coxiellaceae bacterium
AAATGCGGCCTTGCTTGCAGTAGTTTCTACTACCCCCAATTGTTGAAAGCTAATTCCGAAAAACAAGAAAAGGCCTGATAGAATTCCGCCTTTTAATAAGGCGCCCTTTTCAGTCTTGCTAACGTTCTTATTTGAAAACAACCAAACTAATGGCAATACTGAAAGTACGCCAAGAAAAAAACGTGCGGTATTGAACGTAAATGGCCCAATATGACTCATGGCTTCTCGTTGATAAACAACGCCAAGGCCCCAAATTAGTGCTGTTGTTAATAGCGCTAAAAGGCCCAAAATATATCTGCGTGTCATGTGTTCTCTTTTGTAAATATTCTTAATCAATAACTGACTATTGGAATTCAAAAAAATAGGCAATCCACGATGAGAATATTCAGTGTAGCGTACCTCAATATGCACAACTATCTATATTCAATATATAAACAGAGAGTATGAGGGGCGCCTTCGGTGCGAGGGAGTTGAAAAGGCGCCCCAATCCGGTGAACTATTCGTTCACCGATGCTTCGGACGCTTTGATCAAATGCCCGATACAAGCTTCTTGATCATCCACATCCATTTTCTCTTGCGCCATTTGCAACTCTGCCGCTGCCAGTTCTTTTTTCTCATCTGGCGCATTTGCTGCTTCTTTCATCACCTGAACAAAGCTTTCCTGATCGCAAGTCGTGACATCCGCCGCAAAAACTTGGCCGACAAAAGCCGTTGATATGACTAAGGTTGAAAACGCATATAATTTCATTTGTCCGATCCTTTTCCTATGGGGGTTAAATCGTAAAGCCACCCTAGGTTGAGCGGCTTATAAATTAAATTCGATATCTGAAACGTATTGTAAAACGGCATTGCTCTGCCAAAACACCCTGTTCTCGTCGGCGGAAAAACGTGGGAAAAACCGAATGCACCGGATTTTCCCATAATCGCAACTTCTTGCTTAGAACATGTTGCACTTTCGGCTGGTTAAGCTTTACGTGCTTGGTTCGCAGTCCTTGCTGCCACCCGTGAAAATTCGGATAAATAATCGGGATGTTCCGTCCCCATCCACCGATCTCACCAGCTAAAATACAAACCCATATTATAACCTGCATGCGCGTGATGTAGGTCGTGATGCGTCACAGTTGTCAGAAAGTCCAAAAGCGGTCTTCCATGCCTGTTAGACGGAAAAGTAACCCTAACAGTAATGGCTTTTGCAAATAAACTATTTTTGCATAGGCATATTCGCTACAGTAAATATGCCTGATTATTTTCACTTTCTCTTGAGCCATAGCATTTGTCACTTCCTTATTCTGAATGAGACGCCCAGACTGCATTAAACCAAAAATGGAATTTATCATGTCACAAACTGATCTCGCAAAAACATTCACTGCCCTACACGTCAAAACCGATCCAATTATCTTATTCAACATTTGGGATCCTGGCAGCGCATCCATAGTACAATCCGCAGGCGCCAAAGCCATCGCCACTGGCAGTTGGCCTGTGGCTGTTGCCCATGGCTTTGCAGATGGTGAAAACATTCCACTTGCTATGGTGACAGATAA
>JABABH010000167.1 GCA_014238325.1 Coxiellaceae bacterium
CTAGTCCATAGACCAAATGATCTAATTCCATGACTTTTCTGCAAGCTAAGAGAACACCGGGCATCATGGCTTGTCGATCCATACAGTCGTGACGAATGCTTAAGGTTTCTCCGGGCGATCCAAATATGACGGTTTGATGGGCAAATAATCCTGGTAAACGAACGGCATGTATCGAGATGCCTTTATAAGGGTAGCCTCGTGCGTGACTCGAATCTGCAGCCGTCGTTTTACTGTCAGGCTGGCTATGCTGCATCATATCTGCTGTTTTAATGGCAGTACCCGAGGGGGCGTCGACTTTTTTTTCATGATGCATTTCAATAATCTCTGCATGTGAAAAATGAGGGGCAGCATCTTTTGCGAGCTTCATCATCATAATTGCCCCTAAAGCAAAGTTCGGGGCAATTAAGGCGCCTATTTTCTTTTTCTGAGCGAGCTCAGATAAGGTGTTGATTTGTGTGCCCGTGAGCCCAGAGGTACCAATTACAGGTCTGGCACAATGCTCTAATATGGTTTTAGCATTCGTGAAGACAGCAGCGGGCGTAGTAAAATCAATGACAACATCGGCCTGAGATGTTTGAATGATCTCGCCTAAATGGTCAGCGTGATCGGTAGAGGCTACCAATTCAAATTCGGGTGCTTGTTGTATGCATGCAACGGTGACTTGCCCCATTTTTCCGTGGGCACCGTTCACGATGGTTTTAATCACCATGATACAGCCTGATCAGCGAATTAGGATTCAAAATTCTGCATCACCCAATCCCAATTCACTAATTTCCAGAAATTACTGACGTATTTTGCACGGTCATTGCGTGTATCGATATAATAGGCATGTTCCCAGACATCACAGACAAGTAGCGGTGTTTTTCCTTCGGTTAAAGGAGTGTTCGCATTCATCGTACTGCAGATTTCGAGCTCATTATCTTTATTTTTAGTCAGCCAGGTCCAACCAGATCCAAAATGAGTGGTCGCGGATTGTATAAATAGCTCTTTAAAATGTTCGAAAGAGACGAATGATTTCCTGATGGCAGAACAAAGTGCGCCACTCGGTTCTTCTGCACCATTGGGTGCCATGCAATCAAAATAAAACTCATGATTGAGCGCTTGTGCCGCGTTATTAAAGATAGCGCCCGTAGCATTTAAGACAATGGTTTGTAAGGACTCTCGCTGATGTGGTGTGTTTTCAGTTAAAGTGTTAAGCTTATTGATATAGCCTTGGTAATGCTTTCCATAATGATAGGTGAGCGTTTCTTTAGAAATAAAGGGAAGCAATGCGTCCAATTCATAAGGTAATTGCCGTGGTTTGAAGGCCATGGTGATCTCCTGAAGGTTTACAACTATGAATGCTTATAAAAGCCAAGCCACCAGAGCATAGCTGACTTTAACAGCAATTGCTATAGGGAGAGAAATCGATCACAGGGCTATCGCTTAAGAAGGCATGAAATTCTGTGTTAAAAACACCTATTTCTTTGTGTAATGGATTGTTTTAAAATGAGAATCTCACATCTTCATAAAAATGTCTGTAGGCTTAGTTTCAGAGCATCATTGCAGCTGGGGTAAACTGAGCATACGACCTAAAATCGTCGCTGGTGCTGCAGTCTTTGATTTTGCTGAAGAACAATTGACAAACCTCGACGATCATAATAATTTGATGCTAATTGTGATTACGTTTACGAGCGAGGAGTCCCCACATTATGTCAGTTTTAGTCTCTAGAAAAGCCCCCGATTTTATAGCAGCTGCTGTATCTGATCAAGGAGCAATCATCGATCGTTTTGTTTTTTCAGAGTTCAGTCGCGATCAGTATACCTTGTTATTCTTTTATCCCTTAGACTTTACTTTTGTTTGCCCAACAGAACTGGTAGCTTTGCATCATGCCATGGGCCAGTTCAAAGAGCGAAAGATTGCAGTCGCGGCCCTGTCCATTGACTCGCAATTTACGCATAATGCATGGCGTAATACATCCGTGTCGGATGGCGGTATCGGCCCCGTCAATTACACCATGGTTTCCGATGTAACGCATGCTATTGCTCGTGATTATGGTATAGAGCATCCAGAAGCCGGTGTTGCTTTTCGTGCTGCCTTTGTGATTGATAAAAAAGGTATGGTACGTGCAGAAATCGTGAATGATTTACCCTTAGGGCGGGAAATACCTGAAATTTTACGTCTTTTTGATGCATTGCAGTTTACAGACGAACACGGTGATGTGTGCCCTGCTAATTGGAAAAAAGGAGACGTAGGTATGAAAGCTACCCCCAAAGGGGTATCGCAATATTTATCGGATCATGGTGATAAACTATAATCCATGGCTTGCCTGTTGAGTCATCGGATGCGTTTTGGCCTAGTACGATGGAGGGAGGTGGTTGGGTGCATGTCCGCTACCTCTCTTACAGGCCAGACTCAACATCAGGAGAATGGATCTGAATATGGTTACCAATTTTGCAAAATAGCTTAGCTGTGCAAGTAGCGTCATAAATAGCAGAATGCGCTTCTTTTTTATTAAAAGGTATCCGCGCCTTTTTTAAGGCTTGGGCTAAAATAGTATTGCCAAATACAAGACCTGAGAGTGTAGCGGTGTCAAAACAGGTAAATGCATGAAATGGACTGTGCTGCAATTTGCAGCGTTTCATAGCTGCTTGAATAAAGCTTAAATCAAAATGAGCGTTATGCCCGACTAAAACAGCGCGGCGACAGCGCTCTGCTGTGACGGCTTGCTGAACGAATTCAAATAAGTCTTCCAAGGCAGTTTTTTCTTCGATGGCAAATCGGAACGGATGATAAGGGTCGATGTGGTTAATCTCTAAGGCGTGAGGATCGATCACAGCATCCTTGAATGGCAATATATGGCAAGAAAATAGTTGATCCGGGATCAGCTGATGGTTTTCATCAAGCGTCACTAACACTGCGGCAATTTCTAATAAAGCATTTTTTAGTGGGTTCACTCCGCTGGTTTCAGTATCAATGACTACCGGTAAATAACCAGAGAAGCGATGTCTCATCAGATCAGTTCTCATAGCGTGTTTTCATCGTGCTGAGTTTGCCATGGCAGTGTTTCACCAGCCATCAAAGGAACGAGGCAGCTTTTAGGTCCAAACGGCAAAGTTTGTGGCACTGAGAAAGGCTGCTTTACAAGCGTCACAACATCACTATTGACCGGTAATCCATAAAAATTTGGACCATTGCTGCTGGCAAAAGCCTCTAGTTTATCGAGGGCTCCTTGTTGCTCAAAAAGTTCTGCGTAAATCGATAATGCTACAGGCGTATTGTAAATACCAGCTGGTGGGGTCGATAACGATTTCTGATGTTGAGGGTGGGGTGCACTATCTGTGCCTAAAAAAAATTTAAAATGGCCACTGCTTGCCGCTTGGATGAGAGCTTGCCTATCCTTTTCAGATTTAATAACGGGTAGGCAATAATGATGATTGTGTGGATAGC